>JBOGMR010000801.1:0-7242 GCA_050746825.1 Bryobacteraceae bacterium
CATTTGTCGCCGCCGCCGGCGGCACGGTCGACCCTGCCTGGAAGGTCGACGGTATGAACATGCTCGATGTCTTCCAGGGCAGGACGCGCCCGCCGGGGCGCACTCTGTTCTGGGAATGGACCAGCGAAGGGAGCAACATGTACGCCGCCATGCGCGGCGATTTCAAGCTTCTCGAAATCGGTGGCGCCAGATTCCTTTACAACGTCGCCGAAGACCCCGGCGAGCGCCGCACCCTCGCCCCTGAACACCCCGAAATCTTTAAGGAACTCCAAGCCGAACTGGCCGCCTGGCGCGCCACCGAAATTCCGAGAGTGCGCGGGGCCGGTCTCCGGCCTGCCCAGTGAGGATTCCGCCGGAGTGTGGTGATTCGCGCCCTCACCCCATCCTCAGCGCCGGGTACGCCGCCGTATCCCAGCCCGCCAACTCCCCTCGCTCGAGTTTCACAAATGCCGCCGCCCCGATCATGGCCGCATTATCGGTCGAGAGCCCCGGAGAAGGAAAGTGCACAGCGAGATTCTCACCGCGCGCCGCCTCTCGCAGCCCTGAGTTACACGCGACGCCGCCTGAGATGATTATCGACCGCGCGTCAATCCCCTCGGCCGCCGTTCGCACCCTCCGCAGCAGCTCTTCGATCACAGTGCGCTGAAACGACGCCAGTAAATCCAGGGTCGCCCGCGGAGTCACACCGAGCCACTGCTCCTCAGCGGGCCGCGCTCCGGCACGCAGCAGCACGCGCCGCGCCTCGATCTCCGCGCTCATGTCCCGAGCCTCTACCCAGCGCAACACCGCCGTCTTGAGCCCGCTGAAACTGAAGTCGAGTGTATTCCCCTTCATGCGCGCGAGCGTGAACTTCACGGCGCGACCGTCGCCGTAGCGCGCCAGCCGATCGATCACCGGACCTCCCGGATACCCGAACCCCAGCAGCTTCGCCACCTTGTCATACGCCTCGCCGGCCGCATCGTCGCGCGTGCGCCCCAGCAGCCGGTATGCGAAGCTCTCGCTCACCTCGAACAGGTGCGTGTGCCCGCCGCTCACCACCAGCGCCATGGCAGGAAATTCTACTGGCGCCGCCGTACTCTTCGACTCCATCACCACCGCATGGATATGCCCCTCGATGTGATTGACGCCGATAAGCGGCAACCCCCTCGCAAGGGCCAGCGCTTTCGCGTACGTCAGCCCCACCAGCAGCGACCCCACCAGCCCCGGTCCCTGCGTCGCGGCGACCGCATCGAGCTCCGGCCAATCGACGCCGGCTTCGCGCATCGCTTCCCGCACTACCGGCACGATCGCGCGCAGATGTTCGCGCGACGCCAGCTCCGGCACCACGCCGCCGTACCTGCCGTGCGTCGCGAGCTGCGAGGCCACCACCGACGACCGCACCGTGAGCGCGTTCTCCACCACGGCCGCCGCCGTCTCGTCGCACGAAGTTTCAATCGCGAGAATCCGCTTCATTTGATCTGCAACGCGTACCCCGCTTCGCCCGGCTTCTTCCCGTCGATAGCCAATACCTTCACGTTCCGGTCGAGCTGCGCCGCATTCACCACGGCGATCGAGCCCGGCAGGCTGTTCAGCAGATCCATCGCCGCCTGGTTGGTCGAGAACTGCCGCGGCCCCGCGCTGCATTCCGCCCGCATCACTTTGCTGATCCAGTGCTTCGAAAACTCCGCCTCCGACATCTTGCAAACCGTCCACACCACGGCGGCGCGCTCGCGCGTCACCGGCGACCGCAGCATAGGGTTGATCCGCAGATTCGAATTCCAAAATTGCCTGTCGCCCAGGTAGATTTTGCGCAGGTCCGCCATACTGAGCCGGTCCAGCGGCGCCGATGGATGCACGATCACCGCGAACTCAGTACGCGTTTCCTGCGTCCGTCCCGGGGCGGCTAGCAGGAGACAAAACAGCAGAACGATGGTTCTCATCTCTTCGCCTCCTCAGAACGTGAAGCTCGTCTGCACCACGCCGGCGTTGATCCGCGCCAGGCCCGGCCGCTTGATGGAGCGATACTCCCACTTGAACGCCGCAAATGGTGAAATATCGTATCGCACTCCCACCATCGACCCCGACAGCCCGGGCAAATCGCGGAACACTTCGTCCGCCCGCGGAATGTGGATGTACTCATAACGGTAGTACGGCTTCCACAACTTCGCCCAGATCGGCAGCCGGTATCCCGCCTGCACATACCAGGCCTGGCTGTTCGACGTCGCGCCGCCCCCGCCCACGGGAATGTGCCGCACGTTCGCGAACTCGGCGATAATCTCAGGCTCCCGGCTCCACACAATATGCCCCGACGAAATAGTCTCCCTCCAATCCCGCGCCAGTGAAATCTTGTCGCGATAAAACGACCACCCGGCCTGGAATCCGTTCAGCGCGTCCGGCTTCACAAACAGGTTCACGAGCCACGCCCGATTGTTGTTGGCGTCCCCGAAATCTCCTCCGCGGCTGATCACCGCGCCGCGCCCGTTCCCGATTCCGGCGTTGTAGTTCAAGTTCCATCCGCCCGCCGGCAGCGTCCCTTCCACCAGGCCTCCCACAAAATGCACCGGGATGAACCGGCCGCCGAACTGCGCCATCTCCGGCCGGCTCACCGTCGTATGCAGCCACGAGCCGTGATGATACGCCGTGTTGAAGTAGTTGATGGGCGTGTGATACCGGCCGAACGACAGCTTCAGGCGATCGCTCTGATCGAAGCGGATGATGCTCCGTTCGATCTCCACGTTGAACGCCGTCGCCGGCGGCATTCCCGTTCCCGCATCGGGACGCGCCGTCATGCTGATCTCGCCGAAGAAATTCACGCGCTGCGAGAGCGCCGAGCTCAGGTGCAGGATGAACTGGCCCTCGCTGAACCCGCTCCGCGCGCCCCGTTGGTCCGATGCCGAGAAATTCGCGTCGCTGAAGCCGCCGATGTGCAAATTCGGCGCCGTATAATGCGCTTCCGGCGCGACCGCCTCGGGCGGCGTGTGATGCACCATCGGCGGCGCCTTCTCCACCGGAACAGCCGCGGCCGGCCCGCCGCGGGTCTCCAATTCCGCCACGCGCTTTTCCAGCTTCTCAATCCGCGCCAGCAACGCCCGCACCATCTCGCTGTCCGCCTGCACCGCCGCAACCGGCGACACGCTTGCCCATAGGACCACAAGCGCAGCCCATCTCATGTGATTCTCCTTACTCGCTACTTCGTGCTTGGCCCCGCGCGATACGCCACTTTTCCCGCAACGAGCGTCATCACCACGCCGATGTCTTTAATCGCATCTTCCGGCACTGCGAGAAAATCACGGTCCACTACGACCATATCGGCCAGCTTGCCCGTTTCAATCGACCCTCGCTCGCGATCGGCCGACTGCATATGCGCCGCCCATGCCGTGTGCATCTTGAGCGCTTCCTGCCGCGTGATCTTTTCCTCACTATGGAGTACCGCGCCCGTCGACATCTTCCGCGCGACCGCCACCCACATCTGGAAGAACGGATTGTATGGATTCACGGCGCGGTTCTTGTCGTGCCCGATCATGTGGTCGCTACCGCCCGCCACCACGACGCCCGCGTCGATGTACTGGCGCAGCGGGATGAAGTGCCGCATGCCGCGATCGCCAAAAACCTTCGCGAGCGCCGGCCCGTCGTGATAGAGCCACGGCGTCTGTACGTCGGCCAGGACGCCCATTTTTTTGGCGCGCGCGATCGCCTGCGCGCTCTGAAAACTGGCGTGCATCAAGTGGGATCGCGACGGCGCGATGGGCTTCTCCCGATCCAGCGCCTCGAGCGCATCCAGAAACGTATCGACCGCTCCGCCCCCCTGGCAGTGCGCCGTCAATTGCCATCCGCGATCTCGCGCCGCACGGAAAATCGCCGTCAGCTTCTCACCCGGAATGAACAGCAGCCCGCGATCGTCCGCGCGCGTCTGCCCGTAAAGCTGCCGCCCGAATTCTTCGTAGGGAACGCGCTGATAGGCAGTCCCGATCGTCATCCCGCCGTCGAGCGTCACCTTGAACGCACCGAACTTGAGCCATTCGTCGCCCGTGCCGGTCGTGAAATCTGCTGCGCGAATTCGCGCGATCACTTCGTCCGCCGACGGCGAGGCGTCCAGCCGCCAGGTCAACACTGCGCGCACAGCCAACTTTCCTTGCTCTTTCAACTTCCGATAGAGTCCGATGTCCTCGGCCGTCACCGCGCGGTCGGAGATCGCCGTCAACCCCGCCGCCAGATACCGCTGGTGCATGTCTTCGAGCGCCTTCAGCTTTTCCGCCTCGGTGAACGACTCTGAGCGTCCGAGCCCCTTCAGCAACCTCGTTGCGTTCTTGAGGATTCCATTCGGCTCGCCGGATGAGTCCTTGACGATCTCGCCGCCTGGCGGATTCGGCGTCGCGCGCGTAATTCCGTTCATCTTCAACGCCGCCGTATTCACCACGACGGTGTAGCTGGCGTCGAACATCACCGGATGATCGGTGGCGACGTCGAGCACCTCGCGCGTAGGCATCTTCATCTCGCGGAGCCGCGTCGGAAACGTGCGCGGGACCACGATCCATTGCCCCTTCGGCGTCTTCTGCGCGCGCGCCCGGATGAAGGCCTGAACCGCCGCGAACGAATCGAGCGGCGGCAGCGCCTCTCGAAATTCGCTTAAGCCCGCTCCCAGCGCATGCACGTGGCTGTCGACGAGGCCTGGAAGCACCGTGCGGCCTTCGAGGTCGATTACCTGCGTCGCCGGCCCGCGCTGCTTCATTACCTCTGCGTCCGTCCCGGCCGCCGCAATCTTCCCGCGCTCCACGGCCACCGCGCGCCGCACTGAAAACGCCGCATCCACGGTTACGATTCGCCCGTTATGCAAAATCAAATCGGCGTCCGCCCACGCAGCCGCCGCACACAAAAACAGAATTGCTCCGCGCACCCTTCCAGGATACGCTGTCCTGTTACCCTGACTCCAATGGACCCTCATATCGCAGTATTAGGCGCAGGCGCCGTCGGCTGCTACTTCGGCGGAATGCTCGCGCGCGCCGGCGTGCCCGTCACCTTCATCGGCCGCGCCCCTCACGTCGAGGCCATGACTCGCGACGGACTCACGATCAACACCGCCCAATTCCAGGCCCGCATCCCTGTCTCTGCCACCACGAGTCTTGAAGCCGCCCGCGACGCCGGCATCATCCTGTACTGCGTGAAGACCCTCGATACCGAAACCGCGATCCAGGCCCTCGCTCCGCACCTTCGTCACGATGCCATGGTCATCAGCCTGCAAAACGGCGTCGACAACGTCGAGCGCATCCGCTCCGCCACCGGCATTGAAGCGGTCCCCGCCGTTGTCTACGTCGCCGCCCAAATGGCCGCGCCCGGAACCGTCCAGCACAACGGCCGCGGCGACCTGATCTTAGGCGCCGATCCACAGGGTCTGGCCCCGTTGTTCACTGCCGCCGGCGTCCCCTGCCGCATCTCCTCCAACATCGCCGCAGACCTTTGGACCAAGATGATCATGAACTGCGCCTATAACGCGATGTCCGCGCTGGGCAGATGCAAGTACGGCAGACTCATCGAAAATCCACTTACGCGTGACCTCATGCGGCAGGTGATCGAGGAATGCGTCGCTGTGGCTGGTGCTCTTGGCGTATCGCTCTCGACGCCCACACTCACCGGCGCCGCGCACAAACTCGGCGACGTCATGTCCCAGGCCGTCTCCTCCACGGCCCAGGACATCGCCCGCGGCAAACGCACGGAAATCGATTCCCTCAACGGCTACGTCGTGCGCCGCGGCTCGGAACTTGGCGTCCCGACGCCCGTCAACCAATCCCTCCACGCGCTTGTGAAACTTCTCGAGGAATCCGAATCAGCCCGTTCCGCGAACCAGGCTCCTCAGTAAGCCCGCAAAAGTGGCCAGCCAGCACCCCAAGGCCACAAACACAAATCCGCGTCCGATCGCCGCCAGCGCCGGCATGTCGATCGCGCTCGAAAGTGTGAACGTCGCGACCGCAAACATCCCGAGGGGAAACACCATCGACCAATACTGCGGATCGTACGCGATCGGGACCCTGCGCACGACGTGGCGCCATATACCCGCAATCACCAGCAGCGGGATCCACCACGCCGCCGTGGCCCAGAACGAAAACGCGATGCCCTTCAAAAATGGAAGAATCTCGCCGAGAAAGCTCCATCGCCCGGCCGCCATAATCAAACGCGCGCCGGCCAGCGTTGTAATCGCCAGCGCTCCCATGTTGATCCAATAGGCCGGCGTCAGCGTGCTCGCATCGAGCGGAAAGAAAACCCACCGCAGCACGATCAGCGTGATGAAGATCGCGTAGAGCATCGCTCCTGCCAGGTGCGCCGCCAGCGCAACAAAGAGCACGAGTTCCGCCGCGCGGGCCGGCGCCACTAGGCATCCGAGAACGGCGATCCCTTCGGTTGCAACCACCACAATCAGCCACGCGCCGGTGATCCCTTCTTCCATCGACGGCTTGCTCTGGCTGCTGATCATCACCGTGAAGAAGTTCGAGATCAGCGTCACCCACAGCGCGAGCCCGAAAATCCATAGCGCAATTGCGACGCCCAGCCACGGCGTCAACACGGCGAACTGGCTGCCCAGCACGAACGTCGCTGCAACCTTGGTCAGAAACGACACGCCTCTGGCAGGATGCCGCAGGTCCGCCAGCATTTGATCGCGATAACGTCCAAGCCGCAGCACAGTGAGCGTAGTCAGCGTCGCGTACTGCGCCACATTCAAAATCAGCAGGCCGTACGCGGCCGCGTCCATGCCCGCCAGTTTCGCCGCCAGCGAGACGATCCCCGTCGCCATCACCAGCGCGAAATATCCAGGCGGCAGTGTCGCAAGGCGCGACTCCTCGGCGCTCACCACCGTCACCGCTCGAGTTCCCGCCGATAACGGAACAGCAGGCCGAAGTTGAGAGCGAAACACCCGAGGCTCGCCAGCGCCGCGGGAATCACGATCGGGTGCTCGCCGCCAAGAAACGCTTCCATGGTCGCGGTCAGCAGCCACAGTTGCAGTATTACAATCAGCAAGCACAATGCACAGGATCGCCGTCGCGATCGACATTCTTGAGGATGCGAAAGTGTGCGCCGCGGCGGACCCGCCAGCGGCTGGCCGGTATCGAGATCAAACGACCCGTTGTGGCACGGGACCTGCCAGCCGCACCTCCAATACAACGCCGTCGCCGGCCGCTGCAACCAGATCGAGTAGCGATAGGTCAAGCCGGAAACCGCAAACAGCGTAGCGAATGTGTAAGCGGCCAGCGCGGCGTCAAACCGTTGCAAAGA
>JBOGMR010000802.1:0-3709 GCA_050746825.1 Bryobacteraceae bacterium
GCCCGCGACCGAGGGATCCCGTCCGAATTCCCGCTGCCAGAAGCCGTACGAGAGGACGGCCACCGGCTTTTCTCCGAGTTTGTCGTCTGCGGGCGTGAACAGCCGGCCGGCCGCCGGTGTGAGCCCAAGCACCGGAAAGAACTCGCCAGACACCAGTTGCCCACGAGCCTTGATCTGAGGACCTGTATCGCCGGCGCCGATGCGAATGTCGAGATCGCCCGGAGCGCTCTGCATCGCCGCCATTCCGGTGAACACGCGATTGTGCTGTCGCAGGCGGTCGAACTCGGGGTATGACAACAGCCTCCTCACGCCGCCTTCGGTAGTGTCGATGGCCACTCCCGACGAAGCCGGATTGGTCATCAGCACCAGCCGCTCCGGTTTCGCTACCGGCAGCAGCCGCAGCATCACTGTGTTGACCAGGCTGAATATCGCTGTGTTTGCGCCAATGCCGAGCCCGAGCGACAACACTGCGACCGCCGTGAACCCAGGATTCTTGCGCAGTGAGCGGAAGCCGTAACGGAGGTCCTGCCGGAGCTGGTCCATGCAGTGAGATAAGCATGCCGGCTGCCGAAGTGCGCCGTTCAGAATGAGAATCTTAGGGGTCGTTGGTGGTTCGGTGCTGTTCGAATGTGGGATGCCTCTGTTCGGGCGCGGTGGGGCTCGAAGTGGTCACATCCGGTGGGCAAATGCGCAGGCCAGGTGAGCGGACTTACCTCGACCGGCGTCACATGCCGTCTTCGTGCCCGGCGTAGAGTTCTTCGATTTCCTTGCGAAAATTCTGCAGCACGCGATCGCGTCGAACCTTCATGGTCGCCGTGAGCTCGCCCTGCTCGATGGTCAGATCGCGCTCGAGAATGCGGAACTTGCGAATCTGCTCGAAAGGTGCGAGGTTCTTGTTAATCCTCCGCACCACCCTCTTCACTTCGTCCTGGACGGGCGCCGCGGATGCCATTTCGGCGAGAGACTTGCCTTTGCCGTCATCCATTCCTTTAAGAGTCTCCGCCACGGCCGGGTTCAGGGTGAACAGCGCCGTCAAATACGGCAGCCGGTCGCCGATGAGCAGAATCTGATTGATGAGCGGCTCAACTTTAAAGAGGTCCTCGACGCGCGACGGGAAAACCTTCTTACCGGTTGAGGAGACAATCATCTCCTTCTTGCGGCCGGTGATGAAGATGAAGCCATCGTTGTCGATGCGGGCCACGTCCCCGGTGTGCAGGACCCCGGTGCGCATCACTTCGGCCGTCGTGTGCGGGTCTTTATAGTAGCGCGAGAACACGGTGGGGCTGACGAGCAGCAGTTCTCCGTCGTCGGCGATGGCGATCTTCACGCCCGCGAGCGGTTTGCCGATGCTGCCGACCTTTGGCTTGTCGATCGGATTGAGCGTCACAATGCCGCCTTCGGTGAGGCCGTAACCTTCAATCAACGGCATGCCGATCGCGTCGTAGAACGCGGCGAGGTCTTTGCCGAGCGGCGCCGCGCCGGACACGGGCATCTTCAGCGCGCCGCCGAAACGCTCGCGGATCTGGCGGAAGACGACGCGGTCGGCCAGCTTGAGGGGTCCGGCGATGTACGCCGGGACCGGTTTTCCAGCCTGCCGCAACTCCGATGCTTTGAGCGCGAGAGCGAGCGCGCCCCAGAAGATCCGCTGAGCGATGGCGGGACGTTTACGGATGTCGGTGCACATCGTCGTGTACACGCGCTCCCACATGCGCGGCGGAGCGAGAAAGAACGTCGGGCGCGCCGACTTGATTTCCTGCGGCAGCTTCATGAGGCTCTCGGCGAAATAGACCGGAGTGCCGGTCCGGATGGGGAGCAGCTCGATCGCGATTCTCTGCGCGATATGCGCGGAGGGCAGCCATGCCACAGTACGGTCCTCCGGGCCGATCGGCAGCGCCGCCGGACCCATATCGAGGTTGGCCACGATCGCGGCGTGTGCCACCATCGCCATCTTAGGCTCGCCGGTGGCGCCGGAGGTGAGGTAGAGGATGGCGTCATCGGACGAGGAAGTCTCCGATGTGATCCGCGCCGCCATCCCCGGGTTCATGCCAAGCACCTCTTGGCCGCGCTTGCAAAGCTGATCGAGCGACATGGCGCCGTCCGCTTGACCGGTCAGCAGGAAGAACTGCTCGACCGGCGCGGATTTTAGCGCCTCAAACGTCTTGGGGTCTTCGACGAATAGCGCCTTCGCATCGCAGGCCTCGATAGTTTTCAGCAGATCACGGGGCGGATAGCTCGAGTACAGCGCCGCGGAGATAGCGCCGGAGGCAAGGATGCCGAGGTCGGCCAGATAGAATTCAGCGCGAGTTTCGGAGTCGAGCGCGATGACGTCGCCTTTGTTAAGGCCGAGGCTGCGAAGACCCGCCGCGATTTCGAGCGCGGCGTCGCGATACTCGACCCATGTATACGTTTTGTACTTGCCGCGTCCTTCACTCTGTTGAGGCTGATAGAGCGCGACCGCCTGCCCGTGCTGAGCGGCCGCTTCATCGAGAAGCTGGAACACCGTGCGTGGATTCATGGGAACCGTGGGTGTTATTCAGCCGAGGATGCAGGCGCGTGCCCGCCGGGCCTCGTGTACTTCTCAATCCACCCGAGGATATGCTCCACCTTGGCGATGCGGTGGCTGGGATGGCCGCCGCGAATGCCGTGCGGCTCGTCGGGAATCCGGACCAGCACCGCGTCCACCTTGCGCGCCTTGAGCGCGAAGTACAGCTCTTCGCTCTCGGCGATTGGCGTACGGAGATCCTGCTCGCCGGTGATGACCATGGTCGGCGTCTTGAAGTTCCCGGCGAAGAAAATCGGCGAACGATCGAGATACTGCTTGGGGTTCTCCCATGGCATGGCTTTCATCCACACCGCGGCGTGGAAATAGCCGCCATCGGCCGTGCCCACCTGGGTGATCCAGTTGGTCACAGGGTATTGCGAGACAGCAGCGGCAAAGCGGCCGGTATGTCCGATGATCCAGGCAGTCAGCAAGCCGCCGCCGCTGCCGCCGGTGACGGCAAGGCGCTTCGGATCGATGTACCCGCGCGCCAGCATAGCGTCAACTCCGGCCATGAGATCTTTGAAGTCGTCGCCCGGGTACCTGGTGTGGATGATGTTGCCGAATTCTTCGCCGTACCCGGTAGAGCCGCGCGGGTTGGTGTACAGCACGACGAAACCGCGCCCGGCGTAAGTCTGGAACTGGTGATTGAACTCGACGCCGTACATGGCGTGGGGACCGCCGTGGATGTCGAGGATCAGCGGGTACTTCTTGGATGCGTCGAAGTCCGGCGGCTTCAGGATCCAGCCCTGGATCGTTCGGCCGTCGAACGAGTCGTAGGTGATTTCTTCGAGGGCGCCGAGAGCGCGCGACGCGAGCAGGCTGTCGTTGGAAGAGGTGAGGCGGCGCGCGTCGGCGGGCCGGTCGGCAGGAAACGTGACGATGTCGACGGGCTCGGTTGGCGCAGAGCGGGTGATGGCGACGCGGCCGTCGCGGGAGAGGCTGAATCCGTCGCTGGCCGCGTAGCTGGTCGCCAGCCGCTGTGCGCCGCGGGTGACTGGCCGGATCGAGCCGTCGAGCGTGGCGTGAAAAATCTGCGAGGCGCCCCGGTCTTCGCTGACGAAGTAGACGCTCTTGGAGTCCGACGACCATCGAAGCATGCTGACATCGCGGTCGTGTTTGCCGGTGAGCAGGCGAGGGTTCGCGCCGTCCGAGTCCATTACGTAGAGA
>JBOGMR010000803.1:0-7042 GCA_050746825.1 Bryobacteraceae bacterium
ATCTATACTAATCTGTCCGGGAAATCGCCGGGACGCGGCTCCCTCGAAATTGGCGCGCGTGCCCGCCACCGCTTCAAAACGCGATGCTGTAACTCGCGCCAGGGTGCTTGCCGCGCACCAGGATGAACGAGAAGGTGTGCTGTTTGTACGAAAAGTTGAGCAGCGGGTGAACGTGTGAGCCATCAAAAACGATGAGCGCCGTGAGCTGCTCGGTGAAGCCGATGTTCAGGCCGCCGATCGCGCGGAAGCGGTCCTCGTAAGTGCCATACACCATGCCGCCGTACGGCGCGATCGGAAGTTTCGTTTCGCGCTTCAAGTTCTTGCTCGCGGTCACATAGAATGCCTGGCCGTGTGGCGTGCCGATGCGGTCGGAACTGGTTCCGAGAATGACCGCGGGACGCTTCAGCGTCTCGGGCGCCAGGAGCGCATTGAACAACGGGCCGACTTTGGCGCTGCCCTTTTCGGCGCGCGGGTTCACTTCAACACCGGCCTGCATGCGCGGAGTGATTCGATACGCGAGTGTGCTCCGGACGCTGGCTCGCGCGATCACGCCGGAAATGAACCGCTGGCTGAACGTCCACTTTGTTTTGCTGTCTTCTGCCCCGCTCACGGCGCGGCCTTCGCCTGGTCAGGTGGGTCAACTCGGCACGCTCGATGCGCCCTCGACAGCCACAGATCCGTGCTGGTGGTTCTCGCCGCCGTGAGCGTCGCGCGAGTTGTCTACCAGCAGCGGCGGCGGCGCGCCCGTCTTTAGACCGAGCGCGTGCTGGATGCGGTACTCGAGATCCTTGCGCTTGATCTCGCCGATAATTCGGCCAACGATTCGGCCCTCGCGGTCGATCACCGCGGTCGCCGGCAACTCGGCTCCCAATTCGAGCTCACGCATATGCCCGGTGCTTGCGCCAGTCCAAACCGGAAATGTGACCTTGAGCTTCTCGATGAAAGGCTGAATGTTCTGCCGCGTGCTCTCGTCGTCGCCGGAAGCGCCGATAACGGCCAGCCCGTGCGATTGATACTTGGCGTGGAGGTCTCGCAGCATCGGCATCTCGGCGCGGCACGGCACACACCAGGTAGCCCAAAAATTGAGCACAACCACTTGGCCGCGGTATTGCTCGATGGTTTGGACCTTGCCCGTCAGGTCCGGCAAACTGAGGGTTTGCGCCGCGGCGGCGGCGAGCAGGGCGGGCGCGAGTGCAGCGCGCAACACCAGCTAATCGTAACGCAACGCGGTAATCGGATTGATCGAGGCCGCGCGATGCGCGGGCATCAGGCTTGCAAGCAGCGCGATCAAGGTGATCCCGGCGAGCGCCACCGCATACGTCATCGGATCTTCCGGCGCGATGCCGAACAGCATCCTTCGCAAAAGCCGCGAGCACGCCACCGCCAACGGCAATCCCACCACGATGCCCGCCGCGCAGACGGCGAGGCTTTCCCGCAACACCATCCAGAGCACCTGCCCGCGCTGGGCTCCGAGCGCCATGCGCAGTCCCACTTCCGGCGTTCTCCGGCTCACGGTGTACGCGAGCGTTCCATACACGCCCGTCGCGACGAGCAGCACGGCCAGCAATCCGAAGAACATCGCCAGCCGCGCAAACAGCCTCTCCTGCGCGAACGTGTTCTCGAACTGCTTTTGCTGCGTCATCGGTTGGAGCAGCGGCGCGCCGGGCGCAAACTCCCGCACCGCGCTCTGCGCGGCCTGCAGCGAATCGGCCGGATTGCCCGCCGTCCGCATTTCGATGTGCATGGTCGAGATCCCGCCCATTTGTTTGTACGAGAAGTAAGCCAGGGCGACGTCGCCTTCGCGCACTCCCGTATACTTGCTGTTCGCAACGACGCCGGCAATCTGGTACTGCGGGGCGTCCCTGCGGCTGGAAAGCGCAACCTGGTGACCCAGAGGATTCTGCCCCGGCAGGTAGAGCTTTGCGAAGGTCTCGTTCACGATGACGGCTTTCGGCGCACCCGCCGCGTCGGACTCCCTCAGGTCGCGCCCATAGATCACCGGAGTACCCAAGGTTCGAAAGTAATCCGGCCCCACAGCGTTCCAGCGCAGCGGGGCGTTCCTCTCGCCCAGTGGACTCTTGCCGTCCACGTAAACCGAAGTGTTGTTGCTCCAGCCCGACCCGATCCGGTTCTGCATGAGCGTCACCGATTCGGTGCCGGGCACAGTACGCAGCCGGTTCAGCAACCCCTCGAAGAACCGGATCGCATCCGGATCGGATCGTTGAGGCGCAGTGATTCCGAATACGAGCAGTCCCGAGGTACGCATCCCGAGATTCACCTGCTCGAGATTCCGCAGCGTGCGCACCAACAGGCCCGCGCCAGCAACCAGGATCACGCACATCGAAACCTGGAGCGCAATCACGATTCGCCGCCCCCACATCCGATTGCGATCGCCGCCGCGCACCGCCGATGCGGTTTGCTGCACCATTCCCGCCCGCACCCGCAGGACGCTCCTCAACGGAGCGATTCCCAACACCAGCGCCACCGCACCCGCCACGGCTAGCGCAAACAGCAGCACTGTACGATCCGGCTCCAGGTTCAGATCCAGTCCCGACCAGACGCCGAGGGCACGCGTTGCGGCCAGTGCGAAGAGCCACGCGAGTCCCGTGCCGATCGCGACCAGCAACAAGCTCTCGGTGATCAATTGCTGAAACAGCCGGGCGCGGCCGCCGCCCACCGCCATACGGATGCTGAATTCGCGCTCCCGCGCCGTGTTTCTGGCGACAAAGAGCAGCACCACGTTCCCGCACGCGATCACCAGCACCAGCCCGACCATCGCCAGCAGGATTCGCAGCGGTTCGGCAAGCTGGCGCAGACCCGAAAGCCCGCGCGCCGAGTCGAAGTAGAGATTCGCCGGTTTTTCGTCTGGCCGCGGCCCGCCGGATTGAGCGTACGCAGCGCGTTGAAACACCGGATTCAGTCTGGCCTGCGCCTGCTTCTCCCCCATACCGGGCGCCAGTCGCCCGATCATCATCAGACACCACCAATCTGGCGAGCGATAGAAGTGGTCACGCCGCGCTCCCCAGGCGTTCAGTTCGGCGCGGTCCTGGAGCGGAACCCATGCGTCAGTAACTCTCGCACCTTCGACGCCGGTGAAACCACGCGCGGCAACACCAATGATCGTGAACGGCACGCCGCCCACATGCAACGTCTGGCCGGCGACCGAGCAGTCGCCTCCGAACCGCCTGGTCCAGTAACTGTGGCTGAGAACGGCTACTTGCGCGTGGCTCGCTTCATCCTCGGGCGCGAGCGTTCTCCCGCAAACACGCCGCACGCCCAGCCCGGAAAAAAAGTTGCCGCTCACCATGCTCACGTTCGCTTCTTCTGGATCATTCCCGTAGCGCACCGGGACCTTGCTGGACGCGAGCGGAACGAACACCATCAGGTTCGAGAAAACGTCGCGCTCGGCGCGGAGTTGTTCCACCACCGGGTAGGCGAACGACGACTGGCTCTGTCCGCTCTGATTGGCGCCTCTCGGCAAACCCGTCGTGCGCAGGTAGACGAGTTGCTGCGGCTCCGGAACCGGCAGCGACCGCAGCGCGACAGCGTTCATCACACTGAAGATTCCCGTGTTCGCGCCGATCCCCAGCGCGAGCATCAGCACAACCGCGGTTGCGAACAGCGGATTGACGCGCATTAGGCGGAAGCCATAACGCAGGTCCTGAAAGAAGTTATTGAGCCACTTGGATCCAGGCATGTGCCTTAGACGCGCTGAACCCTCGGGCCGGTAGGTCGCCGGGGATCGTATTCCGTCGTCCCCGCACGGGGCAAGCTGCTAAGTCGTATCTCCTATCTGTCCGTGCTTGCGGCGCTATCTGAATAGATATCTTCCGCGGTCTGGCAATCTCAGACATACGACGCAACATACAGGTAATAAACGGCTTGGCTGCATCACCGCCGTTGGTATCCAGCTTGCCTCTTCCATCCCCGACGAAGCGGACCTCAGCGGTTCTCCTTAGTCGAGATTGAAGTTGGAGGCTTACAAAATGTTCACACGAATTGGCACTCTCCTGGGCCTTGCGGCCCTGATCGCAATCGTCCCGGCGCTCGCGGAAATGCCGTTGAAGTTCGATGTTCCGTTCGATTTCTCCGTGGGCCAAACGAAGATGGAGGCCGGCACTTATCTGGTGCAGTATCCGAACTCGAGCTGCGTGCTGGTCAAGCGCGAGGACACCAAGCAAGCGGTGTTCATCATCACTCAGGGAACGGAGCGCACCAAGACTCGGCCGCCCACGCTGCTTTTCAACCGTTACGGAAACCACTACTTCCTCTCCGAGATCTGGTCGCCTGGTCTCAATGGCCGCCAGATCCGCAAGTCGAAGACCGAGCTGGAGATCGTGCGGCGGGCAACCGATGGAGGCGAGTTGGTGGCAGTCAGCCGTTAACACGAAGCATCGGTTCCTAACGGCCGCGGCTCGGTAACGGACCCGGCGCAATCTCGGAGAACCTCTCCGGATTGCGCCGGGTCTTTTTTGGCGTTTGCCCCCTCCTGGAATCTCCGATGAAGGAAATCTGCCCCGTTCTTCGATCTATTAAATGTGGAGTCTATCATGGGCCGGGCCGGAAACAACGCGGAACAGGGACATAGCTATTCTCATGCAACCCGCGTCATCATACCGGTGGCGAATATTAAGCACGACATGGTGGGCCAGAGCACGCGCATGCTCCAGGTATATGGTCTTATCGCGCGCGTGGCTCCGGCGGACGCCACCGTCCTTATTCATGGTGAAAGCGGCACGGGCAAAGAGCTCGCCGCGTGCGCCATTCATTCCAACAGCCGGCGCGCCGCGGGACCGTTCATTGCAATCAACTGCGCGGCGCTGCCGGAGAACCTTCTCGAGAGCGAACTGTTCGGATACATGCGAGGCGCGTTCACCGGCGCTGTTTCCGATAAGAAGGGAAAGCTCGAACTGGCCGCCGGCGGAACGCTTTTTCTCGACGAGGTCGGCGAGCTTTCTGTCGGGCTCCAGGCCAAGCTGCTGCGAGCTTTGCAGGAGCGTGAATTTGAGCGTGTGGGCGGAATCAGACCGGTCCGCGTGAATGTCCGCATCCTCGCAGCCACGAATACCGATCTCGTGGCCGCAATCAAAAGCGGCAGCTTTCGCCAGGACCTGTACTTTCGCCTGAATGTCGTCTCGCTGCACATGCCGCCGCTCCGCGAGCGCCGTGAAGATATCCTGCTGCTGGCAGATTCCTTTGTCCGGAAGTACAGCGCTCAGGTGACTCGAAACCTGCTGGGATTCTCCACGGATGCGCAAGCCGCGTTGCTCCGCTATCAGTGGCCCGGTAATGTCAGAGAGCTGCAGAACGCCATCGAGCGGGCCATGGTCCTCGGATCGACCGAGATGATCGAGCCCGAGGACCTGCCCGCGGCGGTTACGCAGTCGCTCGGAAACGTCGTGCCTCAGGGAGGCGACTTTCGAACATCGGTGCGTCAATTCAAGAAACAGATGATCCTGAGCGCCATCTCGATGGCCGGCGGCAACTATACGGAGGCCGCCAAGATTCTCGATATGCATCCGAATTATCTGCACCGGCTGGTGCGCGTGCTCGAACTGCGCGGCGTGTTGCCCAAGTCTTCCGATGCGGCCTCGGGCGGGTAGGCCTGAGGACCGCGCGCAGACCGCCTCGAACGCTACGGTCTCGGGAGTCTCTCGCGATTCCGCAGCCTCGCTGATGTTCGGTTCCACTGCCCGCCTGAGGTCAGCCCTCTAGCGATCTGGCGGAATGGAATGGGCCGCGCTGTGAGCTTGTTGAATACACGCCCGGCGGATGGGAGAATTGGGTACGTACCAATTTGAGAGGGCGCTCACAAGCGTATCTGACGCCCTTCAGCCATGTGGACTGTTGATCAAACAGATTTCTCGCTTCTTCGCGGCGGTGGAGGGCGGCCGTTCACGGCGTTTGTCGACGCCCTGATCCGGACTCATGCTTTTGTGCAGGGGATTGGAGAGGCTGAGATCTTGACTTGTCTCCGAACCAACGTAGGTGACGGTGGTGTCGACACACAAGTTCGTCGCTCGATGGACAGCGATCCTACAGAGTATTTCCGCGTCCCGACATGTTGGCAGTATAAGGCTACAGACACGATTACGGACGCGGAGCTTCGGCGCGAAATCCAGAAAAGCTACTCGAGCGAACTGATCAACAAGGGATATGGGTACCGCTTCGCCATCTGCGCGGACGCACCCGCATTGAAACAAGCCCACTGGGAAGAGGTTCTCACCGCCGAAGCACGAAAGATCTACGCCCAAGCGCCCGAGGCGCGTGTTGCTACGGCATCACAACTGGCTTCGTGGACGAACCAATATCCATCCCTGATCCCTGCATTCTTCCGGCGTGATGCGGGTCCGACATTGTTCTTCGAGGCTTGGGGACAGAGTATCACCAAAGCAACACCTACCTTTGTTCCCGTGGAAGCCTGGCGGGGAGATGCGCTGCGTATCGAAAGCCACATCACTCTCATCCAGCCGGTGACCGGCCCCGTCATCACCTTACAAGGCATGGCTGGCGTCGGGAAAACGCGACTCGTATACGAGATCCTCAGCCGGCTGCAGGGGGCGAGCGGCTTGGTCGTGTACACTTTGGACGGGGATGATGCTCAAGAGGTCGCACGTTACCTCGCCAATAACCCGAGGACGCGTGGAATTCTTGTGGCTGATGAGTGCCCGGTGGAGTCACGGGCGGGCATAATCAGAATCCTAAAGGGACACACCGATCGTATCCGTGTCGTCTGCATCGATAACACGGGAGAACGATTGGGTGACACAGGAGAGCTGTGGCTCAACCAACTTCCCTCCGCGCTTGTTGAGACCGTTCTCGAGAAGAATTTCCAGTGGGTGCCGCCCGATCGCCGGCGAACTTACGCCGCACAATCCGGCGGGTATATTCGGCTCGCGGCCGACATGTGCGAACACGATACCGCAATCCAGATCAAAGGCCATTTAGGTCCCGCACTAGACGCCGTTCAGGATTACTATCGCCAGCGACTTCCAGAAGAGCGGCAGCGGCGCGCCGTGGAAGCAGTCTCCCTGCTCCAGAG
>JBOGMR010000804.1:0-6083 GCA_050746825.1 Bryobacteraceae bacterium
TCGGCGATTTCACGGGGATGATCGGTGATCCGACCGGAAAATCGGAAACGCGAAAGGCGCTCACGCGCGAGGAGGTGCTCGCGAACGCCGAGACCTACAAGGAGCAAGTCTTCAAGATCCTCGACCGCCGGCGGACGGAGGTGCGCTTCAATTCCGAATGGATGAGCAAGATCAGCTCCGCCGAGATGATCCGGCTCGCGGCGCAGTACACGGTCGCGCGGATCCTCGAGCGCGACGATTTTTCGAAGCGCTACCGCGAGGGCGTACCCATTTCAATTCATGAGTTCCTCTACCCGATGGCGCAGGGCTACGATTCGGTGGCGCTCGAGTGCGACGTCGAGCTCGGCGGCACGGATCAGAAGTTCAACCTGCTCGTCGGCCGCGAGCTGCAGCGCGATTTCGGCCAGACGCCGCAGATCGTCGGCACCACGCCGCTGCTCGAAGGACTCGACGGCAAAGAAAAGATGTCGAAGTCGAAGGGCAACTACATCGGCATCTACGAGCCCGCGGAAGTCATGTTCGGCAAGGTAATGCAGATCAGCGACGAGCTGATGTACCGCTACTACGAGCTGCTGACGGACATGAGTGGCGGGGAGATCGCGAAGCTGCGCGAACGCATCGCGGCGGGTGAGCTTCATCCGATGGAGGCGAAGATCGATCTCGGCCGCCGCATCGTGACCGACTACCATTCGGCAGCGGACGCCGCGCGCGCCGCGGAAGAATTCAATCGTGTCGTGCGGCGCAAGGAGCTGCCTAGCGACATCACAGTTTGCGAAGAGCCCGAAGGAGTGCGTGGTGCGGGAGGCGTTCGAGTGGACAAGCTCCTGGCGAAGATCGGCCTCGCCGAATCGGTCAGCGACGCGACACGCAAGATCAAAGCCGGCGCCGTCGAGATCAACGGCCAGCGCGTGCGCGAGCTGACGGTGGCGGCGGAGGAAAGGGAGTGGGTGGTCCAGGTGGGGAAAAATTGGAGGCGCGTGCTGCTGAATAATGGCCGCGCCTCCTGATGGTGCGGCAGTCGGTTTCCCCAAGGATCCGGTCGAGGCGGTTTCGCACCGCGATTTGCGGAACTCCATCTACAATGAAAGAGTGAATCCCCGGGTCTGGAGGCGCGCTCTGCTAGCCAATGTCCGCGCTGCGTGACGATCTTCGAATCGCGACCGACGCCTTGCGGGCGCATAAGCTCCGGGCTTCGCTGACCATGATTGGCCTCACGATGGGCGTCGCCACGCTCATCACCGTGATGACCATCATCCAGGGGGCCAACGTCTACGTGGAGCAGAAGGTTGCGAACCTGGGGACGAACGTCTTCCAGATCGCGCGTTTGCCGTTCGCGGTCGTGGATTTTTCCGCGATACAGAAAGCCCTGCGAAACAAGTTCATCACGCTCGACGACCTGCGGGCGGTGCAGGCGGCCTGCTCGCAATGCCAGCACGCCGGCGCTACGATCAACTCGTCCGCACGAACGCGTTATAGAGACCACGAAATCCAGGACACCACGCTTTCTGGACACTCGCCCAACATGATGGACATCGATACCAAGACGCTCAGCCTGGGCCGCTATTTTAACGAGTCCGAAGACCGGCATGGCGCTGCCGTCTGCCTGATCGGCGACAAGCTGGTGACCGAGTTCTTCGCGGGCCTGGACCCGCTGGCCAAGGTGATCCGCATCGGCAACGACGAGTTTACGGTGATCGGGACGTTCGAGAAGATCGGATCGGTGCTGGGACAGGAGCGCGACAATTTCGCTGTAATCCCCTTGACAACCTATTTGCGTGTTCGAGGCCAGCGCACCAGCTTGACTCTGCAAATGAAAGCGGTGGGCGGCCGCCAGGTCTTTGAGCGCGCGCAGGACGAAGCGCGCATGGCGCTGCGGGCGCGGCGGCACATCGGAGCGGGTCGTCCGGAGGATTTTTTCATCGGCACAGCCGACTCCTATATTCAGCTCTGGGAAAATATCAGCGGCGCGTTTTTTGCGGTATTTATCATGGTCAGCTCGATTTCGGCGATCGTCGGCGGCATCGTCATCATGAATGTGATGCTGGTGAGCGTCACGGAGCGGACCAAGGAGGTAGGCATCCGGCGCGCGGTGGGCGCGTCTCAAGGTGACATCCTGCGGCAGTTTCTGGTCGAAAGCATCCTGCAATGCCTGTTGGGCGGCGCCATCGGAATTCTGGCCGGTTTCGTGTTCGCGCTGGCGCTGCGGACCTTCACCGCATTCCCCGCCGCCGTCCAGACGTGGGTCGCGATTCTGGGCGTGGTGCTAAGCTCGATCATCGGGTTGTTTTTCGGGATCTATCCTGCGGTGCGCGCTTCGAAGTTGGATCCGGTAGAGGCGTTGAGGGCGGAGTGAGATTTTACCGGGCCGCGATCGTGAGGGAGCGGTTCGATTGACCTAACATGAAAGTTCCTGTCAATGTCGGCCGCCGTCTGGTGCGCGAGAACCTCGGTGTAGCCCTCGACACTCTGCGCGCGCGCAAGGTCCGCAGCGCACTCACCGTTCTCGGCATCGTCATCGGCGTCACCTCCGTCATCAGCGTCGCGGCCATCATCGAAGGACTCAATAGCCACATCAAGGGCCGCTTCCAGGCGATGGGGTCGCGCGTGCTCATCATCTCGCGCATTCCGTTCTTCAACTTTGGACGGCTGCCCGAGAAGATCCGCACACGAAAGTACCTGCAATACGAGGACGCGCGTTATTTGCAGGAGGCGGTTCCCTCAGTCGCCTATGCGACGATGTTCGGCAACCGCATCACGCTAAGCGGCGACGTCAATGAGATCCGCTATGGGAACGAACGCGTCGAGCGATTCTTCCTGCGCGGCGTCGAGCCCGATTACATCCGCGCGATTCCTCTCTTTGCGACAGCGCAGGGACACTTCATCACGCAGAACGATCTCGATCACAGCCGCTCGGTGGTGCTCCTGGGAAACGGCGTGGCGGAAACGCTGTTTCCGCGCATCGACCCGATCGGCAAGGTCGTCCGGATGAACGGGAAGCCGTACGAAGTGATCGGCATTTTTGAGCCGGACCCGGGCCTGTTCGGCGGCTTCGGCGTCGATCAGTTTGCGTGCGTCCCGCTGACGGCCTTCCGCAAGAACTACCCGGAGATTCGCGACCTGTTCATGGCGGTGGCGATTCAACCGGACGCGGATATTGCTATGGCGATGAATGACGTGACCGAGGCGATGCGCCGGCGGCGCCACGTGCCGCATCACGGGGAGAACGATTTCGAGGTGGGAGACCCGAGTTTCTTTACCGGTATGTGGGATCAGCTCACGGGCGCTATGGTTCTGCTCACCGCCGTGATCAGTTCGATCGGGCTGCTCGTGGGCGGCATCGGTGTGATGAATGTGATGCTGATTTCTGTGACCGAGCGCACTCAGGAGATCGGGATCAGAAAGGCCATCGGGGCAACCAAGGCGGATATCCGCGTGCAATTTCTGCTGGAGGCGATCGCGCTATCGGCCACCGGCGGCGTTATCGGCATCGCCATCGGCGCCGTGATCAGTTACCTGGTGCGCGCCGTGATTCCGGCAGTGCCTGCGTCGCTCAGCGTGTTTTGGATCGGCATGGGTGTGCTGATTTCGGTCGGCGTTGGGCTGTTTTTTGGATACTATCCGGCGAACCGGGCCGCGAATCTGGATCCGATCGTCTGTTTGAGGTACGAGTGAGCGATGAGCCGCCTCGGAGTTTTGCTCTTGCTTGCGTCCGCGTGCGTGCGCGCTGAAGTGGCCATCGTGATCCGGACGGAATTGGGCGCGATCGAAGCTGTTCTGGACGACAAGCGCGCGCCGGTCACAGTCTCGAACTTGCTGAAGTACGTCGATGCCGGGCACTTCAACGGCGGGCAGTTTTTCCGGACGGTAAGAAGCAGTCCGGACAATCAGCCGCAAACGCCGGTCAAGATCGACGTGGTGCAGGCGGCGGTGAAGGCGGAGTTCGGCGATAAAGGTTTTCCGCCGATTCCTCTGGAGCGCACTCGCGACACAGGCCTCAAACACGTGAATGGCGCTTTGTCGATGGCGCGCGGAGGCCCCGACACTGCGGCCGGTAGTTTCTCGATCTGCATCGGTGATCAGCCCGAGCTCGATTTCGGAGGAAAACGCCAACCGGACGGCCAAGGCTTCGCGGTGTTCGGCCGCGTGACTGCCGGGATGGACGTCGCCCGCAAGATTCACGAGTCGCCGGCCGGGCCGTCAAACGCGAAAGGAGTTGCCGCGGGCAATCAGCGGTTGACGCCGCCGATCAGGATTCTGTCGATTCACCGGAAATGACGTGGCGATTTATCTGCGACGGCCGAGCCACGCCAACACCCCGAGTATCGTGAGGCCGCTCAATCCCCGCGTCATGTACGCCTCCCAATCGCCGCCATAAGTCAAAATCACTTCGCACGGCCCGCTGCACGCCGGATCGATCCAGATCTGCCCGAGGCCATCACAATGAACTTCACGCCGTTCCCCATTCACTTCCGCGCGCCAGCCGCGATGATAGTTGATTTGCACCGAGAGAACGCTGCTCGATTCGGAGAGGGCGCGGATTCGCACTCGATTCGAGCCCTCCCAAAGCACGCCGGCCGGCGAACTCGATTCAATGGCCGCCACGTAGATTCGGAGGTCGCCCGGGCCGCGCGGAGGATGCGGCACAAGGTGCGCAATCGATCCCGTGCCCACTTGATGGATGCGCGTGTCGTCCTCCTGCCACAGCAGCGTCAGATCCGAGAATCTGTCCAGCCTCTCATACGGCTTCCAGAACTCCTTGCTGCGCGGTCCCGTCACGACAATCCGATCCGCGCCGAACGCCTTGAGCCACGCCACCGTTTCGTCCGCTCCGTCGGAAGGTTGGGGCCGGTAGACGCCGTTCAACGCCACTTGCTGGATCGGGTTAAGCGCTGTCGGGAAAGCGCCGCCTCCGAATTGATGCTCAGCGGAGAACAGGTTCAGCCATTGCCCGATCGAGCCCGCCGCGAAGATTCGGCTGCCGGGATGCTCCGTCACCCATCGTGCCACGCGCGCCTCAACCGAATCCTCGATATCCGCCGGCTTCAGCACTGACTTCGCAAACCGGCGGTGCTTGATCACCACTGCCGCAGCAGGCCAGGCGAGCGCTGCCGCCAAAACCATAGCCAGCAGGCGTGGGGCAAGTCTCCGGCCAGCCCATCGAACCGAGAACATCACCAACAGAACCAGCGCCAGCTCCATCTCCGACGTATAGCGTCCAGGTTGCGGAACCCAGTGAATCTTCCAAAATCGATCCACCACCGGGATACTCGACATGACTACCGCAAGCAAAAGAAAGAACCGCAGCGCCCGATCGCGCCATCGCCGGCTGAGCCACAACACGAAGCCGCACGCCGCAACCACCGCCAGAATCCCAAGCCACGACCGCGCCGACCACGCGCTTTCCGGATACGCATTCGCATTGACGCGCAACGCGTGCAGTAGCGAAGGCGGTAACCATGGCGACGCGACCAGGTACGCAGGAATCGAAATCGATGCCGCTAGCGCCAGACGTTGGCTCGTCTCTCCGAAGGCGAGCGCCCACAGCGGCAGCGTGATCGCCAGAATCGTCACGCCGAAGGTATTGGTCAGCACCGCTGCCGCCATCAGCGCGCCGGCCACAGCCATCCACACCCGCTTTCGTGTTTCGAACGCATGGTGCAGGCACGCAATCGCGATCGATGCCAGCGCCAGTGCTGCCAGATGCGGCGCTTCGTCCCACACGAACGCCAGGTAGAAGCGTCGCGCATCTGTGGCGTGCCGAAGATCGAACGCCGCATCGGGCACGATCAGCTCGGTCGGAGCCAGCAGCGAGTAGGCAATGGCGGCTGCGAAGCTGTAGCTTGCCGACCCGCTCAGGCGCCGCGCCAGCACAAAGAGTGCGACCGGACCCGCGCAGAACACAAGGCCCACGACGATGTGGAACGCGCGCGCCACCGGACAACCGCTCAGGGATGCGAACTCCCGGATCGCGAGCGGGAACCCCGGAGCGTAGGTAAACTCAAGCGGCATGCCGCCGAACCAATACGGCCACCACGCCGGTTTGAACCAGTCAGCCGGCGCCGTGCGCTCCGCCAGTGTCATCC
>JBOGMR010000805.1:0-12432 GCA_050746825.1 Bryobacteraceae bacterium
GCCTAAGGTAGTCGACTTCGGTGAATTGCACGAAGCGCTCGAAGCCCTCGCAAGCTTCGATGAGCAGAAGGCGCGCGTGGTCGAGCTCCGGTTCTTTGGCGGCCTGTCTGTCGACGAGGTATCGGAAGTGCTCGGGATCTCGACCGCAACTGTCAAGCGCGAATGGAGCTTTGCGCGCGCCTGGCTCTTCCGCCGCTTGAACGAAGAAAGGCCGTGAACGCTTCGTCCAGGTGGAGGGAGATCGAGCAAGTGGTGATTACCGCGCTCGACCTGCCGGCCGAAGAGCGCGACCGGTATGTCGATTCCGCTTGCGGCGCCGATCCGGCCCTCCTCTCCGAAGTCCGTGCGCTCATCCTGGCGCACGAGCAGGCCGGGGACTTTCTTGACCCCGTAACCTACCGCGATAAGTGGACAGATATTGAAGACAACACCGGCGCGCTCCATGGAAAGGCCGCCGGTTCCTACCGGCTCATCCGCATCCTCGGACGCGGCGGTATGGGCGTGGTATATCTCGGCCGGCGCGACGACGAGCAGTTCGAAAAAGAAGTCGCCGTCAAGCTGATGAACCCCGCGCTGTATCGCCCGAGCATGATCCGGCGATTCCGTGATGAGCGGCAGATCCTCGCCAGTCTCGAACATCCCAACATTGCGCGATTGCTCGATGCCGGATTGACTCCCGATGGAATCCCGTTCATCGTCATGGAGTATGTGGCGGGCGAACCGATTCATGAGTTCTGCCGGACGAGAGGCCTGCCCGTTCGCGACCGGCTCGCGCTCTTTCTGAAGGTGTGCGAGGCGGTTCACTTCGCGCACAGGAACCTGATAATCCATCGCGATCTTAAGCCTTCGAACATCCTGGTAACCTCCAGCGGCGCGCCGAAGCTTCTGGACTTCGGGATCGCCAAAATGCTCTCGGTGACGAGCGCCGAGACCACTCTGCTCACGACGCCCCTCACGCAGGCTCTGACTCCTGACTACGCCAGTCCGGAGCAGATTCGCGGTGGCAACCTGACCACCGCAAGCGACGTGTATTCACTCGGCCTGCTGCTGTATGAGCTGCTCGCCGGGCAAAGGCCGTACGTATTGAGCGGGAAGGCCATTGACGAGGTTCTGCACGCCGTGTGTGAGCAGGAGCCTCAGCGGCTCAGCTCGGCCGCCGCACAGAAATCGGCCAGGCTCGCGCACGAACTTTCCGGCGACCTGGATGCCATCGTCGCTAAAGCGCTTCGAAAGGAAGCAACGGAACGATACAGTTCGGTCGAGCACCTGGCCTCGGATATCGAGCGATACCTGGGCGGTTTTCCGGTCGAAGCACGCCGCGGCTCGTTGCGATACGCCGCCGGCAAGTATTTGCGGCGGTACAAAGTGGCGTTCGCCGCCGGAGCAATTGCACTGCTGCTCGCCTGCGCAAGCGTCGCCGCGATCGTACAACAGGCGCGCATCGCCGAGAGACGATTCAACCAGGTGCGCCAGCTCGCGCGCTCCGTGATTTTTGAGCTGCACGATGGCATTGCGCCTCTTGCGGGATCGCTCGAGGTTCGCAAATTACTGGTCACACGCGCGTTGGAATTCCTGAACACTTTGGCGAGGGAGGCGCACAATGACCGCGGCTTGACGCTGGAGTTAGTCGAGGCGTTCCTGCGCATCGGTGAAGTCCAAGGCGGTCTAAGCTCGGGCAGCCTGGGCGAATCCAGGTCAGCCCTTGCCAGCTTTCTGAAGGCCCGCGACCTGCTTGTTCCCCTATATCAAGCCGATCGCCCGGACACCACCATAGCCTTACTCATGGGCAGAGTCTATTACCGGCTGAGCGGTGTCAGCGCGACTCTCCGCGATTTTCCGAAAGCCATTGAGTACTCGACCCGCGCTCAAGAAACGTACAGCCGCCTGTTGCTTGCGGATCCCGCCAATGACGCGTCGATGCGCGGACTGGCCCACGCCTATTTCGCTCACGCCGTCACACTCGGAATGATGGGTGGCGATGGGCTTTCGGATTACTGGCAGAAGACCCTCGACATCTACAAGACACTCCTGGCCCGTGGAAGCCGCGAGCCCGGTCTCGAACAGGATTACTCCCGCTCACTCACCTTCTATGGATCGCGGCTCGAAAAGGCGGGGCGGCTTCACGAAGCGCTTGATGCGATCCGGCGGTCGGAAGCAATCAACGAGAAGCGTCTATCGGCGAACCCGGGAAATCTCGGCGTGCTGGCTGATCTTTCCAATTCATACAGTGTGATCGCCGACGTGCTGAACAAGCTGGGTCGTCCGCAAGACGCTTTGACGTCCGTCCGCAAAGAACTCGCGCTGTTGCAGAATCTGAGTGCAGGTTCGCCGCAGGACGTCACACTTCGCGACCGTCTGGCAAGGAGCCATCTCGCCACAGGCGAACAACTGCTACAGATGAGCCACGCGCACGATGCCCTCGCCGGCTTTCGGCAGGCGATCCGTATCCACGAAGATCTGGCGGCGCGGAGACCGCCGGTTTCGTTTAGCCGCCGGTATCTCGCTCAATCGTGGTTGAGCGCCGGCAAGCTGGAGGAGCAACTGGGTCGCGTTTCCGCTGCCTGCGAAGCGTACCGCCACAGCGCGCACGTGTGGGCGGATCTACGACAGGAGTTCAAGGGCGAAGTCCCCGGCAACCTTCGCGATGTCGGGGCGGAGGCAGCCAAGGCCGCCTCGCTCTGCCCGCCGTGATCTCGCCGGTCTACTCGTGGCGCAGCGCGATCATCGGGTCCACTTTCGCCGCGCGCCTTGATCTGGAACAGTTGATTCTGCAGCAGGGTCGCCGCTGCAAAAGATCCCGCGACACCGATCACGATCCCTGCCAGCACCGGCTTTCCACCCATCGCCAGCACCAGCCGGAGCACATCGCCTCGCTCCGCGCCGAGCGCCATCCGCACACCGATCTCATGCCGCCGGCGCGCGACGCGATAAGCGAGCACGCTGTAGATCCCCACCGCCGCAATCATTATCCCCATCACCGCGAAGAACGTGAACAGCGCGGTGGTGAAGCGCGGCTGCACGGTGTCCCACCCGATCATCTCTTCGATGGCGATCGTGCGGCCGATCGGCTGCTGGCTGTCGTCCAATGCCAAGCGCGAGCGACAGCAGGGCGACGGCGGCGAAACCGGGCTCTTGCGAAAGCTGCGCAGCGCGTAACGCAAATCCTGGCGGACTGGTTCAGCGATCATCATGGCTACCCCTTACGATACGCCGCAGCGCCCGAAAAGTTAGCCCTGCACTCACCCCATCACCACTCTGCGTCCCTCGATCCGATACCTTCCCGAAATCACAATCCGCAGAGCCTCGGCATAGATCCGATGCTCCTCTTTCAGGATGCGCGCCGACAGCGACTCCACCGTATCGTCATCAAACACCGGCACGACCGCCTGCCGCACAATCGGCCCCGCATCCAGGTGCTCATCCACAAAATGCACAGTGCAACCGGAAAACTTCGCGCCGTGCTCCAGGGCCTGGTGCTGCGCCTCGAGCCCAGGGAACGCCGGCAGCAGCGACGGGTGAATGTTCAAGATCCGCCCCGCGAACCGCCGCACGAACCAGCCGCTCAACAGCCGCATGTACCCGGCCAGGCAGACGAAGTCGACCGCACTCGCTTCCAGCACCTGAGAAACCCGCCGGTCGTACACTTCCCGATCGAGTCCCTTCGACGGAAGACACACCGCATTGAACCCGCGACGCTGCGCCAACGCCATTCCCGGCGCGTCGGCGCGATTCGAAATGACGACCGCAATTTCAGCCTCGAGCGCGCCCTTCGCCACGTTGTCCGCGATAACCTCAAAATTGGATCCCCGGCCCGAGAGCAGGATGCCGAGGCGCTTCATCGATATTCCAGCCTCGGCCTGCCGCGCTTCCGCTTCACCACTTCGCCAATCGTGAAGAACGGCTCCTTCATCCGGCGAAGCAGTCGTCCGGCCGCCGGGGCATCGCTCGCGCCGACAGCGAGAATCATTCCGATACCGAGATTGAACGTACGCCGGAAATCGTCTTCGGGAGTCTTGCCGATCCGTCGCAACAATTCGAAAACCGGCAGCACCGGCCACGACTCGGCGCGAATGTGGACGCCCAAACCCTTCGGGAGCATGCGGGGCGTGTTCTCCGTGATGCCTCCCCCGGTGATGTGCGCGGCTCCCTTGAGCAGGCCCGCGCCGATCAGTTTTCGAATCGGCCGCAGGTAACTGCGATGCACCTTCAGCAGCTCTTCCGCAACAGTCACGCCGAGTTCGGGAATAAATGTTTTGGGGCTGTAGCCGGCCACTTCAAAGAACAGCTTCCGCGCGAGCGAATAGCCATTCGTGTGAAGCCCCGAAGATGGCAGCCCGAGCAATAAATCGCCCTTCCGAATTCCGCGCCCGGTGAGCAGCGCCTTGCGCTCCACCGCGCCGACGATGAAGCCCGCGACGTCGTACTCGCCGTCCGAATACATGCCGGGCATTTCGGCGGTCTCGCCGCCGATCAGCGCGCACCCGTTGTTGCGGCAGCCGCGCGCGATGCCGGAGATCACCGACGCCGCGACGCCCGCCTGCAGCTTGCCCGCGGCGAAGTAGTCGAGAAAAAACAGCGGGACCGCACCTTGCACCGCGATATCGTTCACGCAGTGATTCACGAGATCTTCGCCCACCGTGTCGTGTTTGCGGGCAAGATAAGCGACCTTGAGCTTCGTGCCCACTCCATCGGCCGAGCTGACGAGCACGGGCCTCTTCCAGCCGTTGAGCGCGAACGACGCCCCGAAACTTCCGATGTCCGTGAGCACGCCGCGAGTGAACGTGGCGCGCGCCATTTTCTTGACAGCCGAAACAGCGCGGTCAGCTTCGTCGATACTGACGCCGGCATCCTGATAGCGGATCACTTTTCTATGGTAGCCCGCGGAGGCGAGTCGCAAATGAGAGTGACCGGTCCATCGTTGACAAGGCGCACAGCCATGGACGCCTGGAAGATCCCTGTGGCCACGTTGACCTGCGCGCGCGCGGCCTCGACGAAGTAGTCGTAAAGCTCGCGTGCCAGTTCCGGGGCCGCTGCGGCGTCGAAACTTGGCCTGCGTCCTTTCCGGCAGTCGCCGTAGAGCGTGAATTGCGAGACCACAAGCACTTCGCCGCCGGCATCGGCCACGCTCAGGTTCATCTTGCCGTCGCTGTCGTTGAAGATTCGCAGGCCGAGCATCTTATTAACCAGGAACTCTGCGTCCTGACGCGTGTCGTTGCGTGCAACTCCCAGCAACACCAGCAGGCCCTTGCCGATCGCGCCCGTGATGCGTCCATCGGCTTCGACTTCCGCGCTCGAGACCCGCTGGATGACGAGCCTCATCGCCGCGCAGGAGACACGGCGCGAGGGCTCGCCTTATGAGAAGCCGGCGCCCAATCGAACCGGTCCATGATCTGCGCGACCGATCCCTCGCCCGCGACCCGGCCGCGCTCGAAAAAGACAGCGCGCGTGGCGAGCTCGGTGGCGAACGCGATGTCGTGCGTGACCAGGAGCTTTGCCTGCGGGAGCTCGCGAAGCAAATCGGTCAGCGCGCGCTGAGCGGGCGGATCGAGAAACGTCGTCGGCTCGTCGAAAACCAGGATCTCGGGTTCCATTGCGAGAATGCCTGCGATGGCGACGCGCTTTTTCTGGCCCGCGCTCAAGTGGTACGGCGCACGGCCCGCGGCGTCGAGCATACCGACTCGATCGAGGGCAACTCGCGCCCGCTCCACGGCGCGCTCCGGCGCGAGGCCCGTATTGAGCGGGCCGAACGCAACGTCTTCGAGCACCGTCGGCATGAAAAGCTGATCGTCCGAATCCTGGAAGACGATGCCGACTTTGCGCCGAATCGTCGCGAGATTGCGTTTCTCAAGGCTAAGGCCGCAGATCGACATCGAACCCCGCCCCTGAAGCAGCCCGTTGAGGTGCAACACGAATGTCGTCTTGCCCGATCCGTTCGCGCCGAGCAGCGCGACGGTCTCGCCAGGGTGAAGTTGGAAGTCGACACCCGCCAGCGCGACAGTCCCGTCGTCGTACTGAAAATGCAGGTCGCGGACCTCGATCAGCGGATTCACTGCCACATCCCGGCAGAAAGCCTCAGCGCGAGCGGGAGCCCGAGTGCGGCGGCAAGGAATGCTGCATCGGCGCCCTTGATCCGCGGATTCGCGAGCAGCGGAAAATGGCCCTCGAAGCCGCGCGCCAGCATCGAGCGGTGAATTCGCGTAGCACGCTCGTACGACCGGGCGAAGAGCACCGCGAGCGCACCGGCCGCGGCGCGGAAGCGCGATTCGGACGACCCGAGCCCGCCGCGGCAAGCCATTGCCAACCCCATCTGACGCGCCTGCTCCACGATCACAAATAGATACCGGTACACGAACTGCGCCACCATCAACAGAAATCGCGGCAACCCCAGCGACTCCAGGCCACGCAGTAGTTGAGGGAGCGGCGTCGTCGCAACCAGCAACAAGACCGCGAGCGCCGACAGGTAGCTCTTCTCGAGCAGCAGCGCCGCCCGGTCCGGCTGTCCGGCGAGCAGGCTGATGGCGGCGAACGCGAAACAGAAGGGAAGCACCACCGCCGCACGAGCGAGCGCGCCGAGGACGGGAATGCGCGCCAGTGCCGCGGCCGTGAGCAGAAGGATCAGGTAACCGAGCGCCACCGGCTGAAACGCGGCACGCGTCGTAGCCACGACGATCAGAAAAAAAATCAGCGCGATAGTCTTGACCCGGGCATCGCGGGCGTGGAGTGGGCTCGCACCCTGGCTCCACCGCTCGACGACAACGTGGCGCAACAGCTCAGGCCCTCCTGCCGGCCAGAGCGCGGCCGCACAGAGCGCAAATCCCGAAGATGATCGCCATGCCGGCCACGCCCGCGGCGGCCTTGCGCAGCCAGGCTGACTCGAAGACGCCGGCCTCGTAGTCGGCTAGCGGCGTGTGCAGTAGCGTCTTGGCTTGGGCGGCGATGCCGAGACTCTCAGCCAGCTTTTCGAGTCCGTCCGGGTTGGCTGAAGCGAACAGCACCCCAACGACAGCCAGCAGCAGCGACGCCAGCGCCACCAGGCCAATCACTGTGCTGCGGCCATTCGCAGGGTCGCGCACGAAATCCGGTTTGATCGCTTCAAGTGCAGTGATCACAGCCAGCGTGATCGCGCCTTCCAGCAGCGCGGAAATGACGAACAGGCCCATCGAGACGCCCAGCACCGCGCCGGGCATCCGCGTTCCCGAGAGCTGCAGTTCTGCGATGGCCAGCAGCGCCGAAACCAGCACGGAAAGCGTGGCGCCCAGAAAGATGGCCGGCCTGCGCAGGCGGCCCGAGCCCCAAAGACGGAACGGCAGATACCCCGCGACCACGCCCGCGAACGCCATATTCACCACATTCGCACCGAGCGCGAGAATTCCTCCATCCTGGAATACGAGCGCTTGGATCGCGAGGATTGCGGTCATCACGACACTCGCCGCGAACGGACCGAGGGTGATCGCGAGCAGCGCGCCGCCAACCAGGTGGCCGCTTGTTCCGGCGCCTACAGGGAAGTTGATCATCTGGGCGGCGAAAACAAACGCGCCCATCACGCCCAGAAGCGGAACGTTCTTTTCCTCGAAGCCCCTCTGCGCCCTTCGCGCCACGTACCCCGCCGCCGGCGCCGCCACGACGTCAAGTGCGGCCCAAACAGGTGGAGACAAGAAGCCGTCGGGGATGTGCATGCCAGATCGCTCCTACGGTAGCACGAAATAATAATACGTGCCACCAGGGCGAGCCGGATGTGGCGCAGGAACTCCGCTGGTCAAAGCTCTTGACTTTCACCTTTTCTTCGCCAACAATGAACGTATGGCTGTCACCAAGCGTCAGAAGGAAGTGCTCGACTTCGTGGCCCGGTTTATCGACGAAAACGGCTATAGCCCGAGCTACGAAGAGATCGGACGCGGATTGAGCCTGGCGTCACTGGCCACCGTGCACAAGCATATTTCGACACTGGAGACGAAGCAGTATTTGAAGCGCGGGTACAACCAGAGCCGCTCGCTCGATCTTGGACCGAAATATATTCAGGAGCAGAAGCGTCATCGCCAGGATTCGGTGCTCGAAATTCCTTTGCTGGGACGGATTGCCGCAGGCGCGCCCGTCGAGGCGGTCGAACAGCGTGAGACGGTCCGTCTGTCGGACTTCGCTGGCAACGCCGACACCTTTGCACTCGAAGTGCGCGGGGAGTCCATGATCGAGGACCACATCTGCGACGGCGACATCGCGCTGATCGAAAGAACCAGCCAGGTACGCGACGGAGACGTGGTGGTCGCGCTGGTGGATGGAGTTGAGACCACGCTCAAACGCTTTTATCGTGAAACAGACGAAATGGTTCGTCTGCAACCGGCCAATGCGACACTTCCGCCCATTCTTGTTTCGGCCAAGAACATTCAAATTCAGGGCCGCCTGCTGGCCGTTTTAAGAAAATACAAATAGACGGGGGCCGCGCGTCAGGCGCTGGCCGTAAGGGTTCGCCGGTTGCGAAGTTCGCTCTCAGCACGGAGCCAGTCTTCATGCGGGGAGCCGCCCTCGCCTCCGCGTGACTCCCAGAAAGAGTACGCAAGACGCGCGATCTCGTCCCGATCGGGTTCCGACTGGTTTGGTTCGGAAACGGACGTGGTTCCGATGACAGGGTCAGCTAGTGAAGTAGATTTGGCCGAATGAGCCGCCCCGGCGCTGCGTGTGCGGCGCACCCTCGGGCTTGCAGGCAGTTCACTCTTAGTTCTTTTTGACGCCATCCGTCTATTTTACTTCATTGCAATTCGAAATGCGATTTTGCCGCTCGAATCGCGACCGCATGCTATTCTGAAAGACACCTCCACGGGTCAGCCGGGCGGCTGCTCCCCTCCGCATGAAAAAACTTCTCGCACTCAACCGAAGCGAAATCGCCATACGCATCATGCGGGCGGCGACCGAGCTCGGGCTTCGCACCGTCGCCATCTATTCAAAGGAAGACCGGCTGAGCCTGCACCGGTTCAAAGCGGACGAGGCTTATCTGATCGGCGAAGGCAAGGGGCCGGTCCAGGCTTATCTCGATATCGAGGGCATCGTCGGCCTGGCCGCAGAGAAGGGTGTCGACGCGATTCACCCGGGCTACGGTTTTCTTTCGGAAAACCCGGAGCTGGCGCGCGCCTGCGAGCGGGCGGGAATCACTTTTGTCGGGCCGGGCGCGAATCTGCTCGAGCTTCTCGGCGATAAGACTGCGGCGCGGCGGCTGGCAATCAAGGCAGGGATTCCCGTGGCGCCCGGCACAGAGACGCCGGTGACAACCGCCGGGAAGGCGCACAAGATCGCTGCCGAAATCGGATTCCCGCTCATCATCAAAGCGGCATTCGGAGGCGGCGGGCGCGGCATGCGCGTCGTCGAGAAGGCTTCGGATTTCGCTGCGCGCCTGGAAGAGGCGCGGCTCGAAGCAGCGGGCGCGTTCGGCAACGACGCCGTTTTCCTCGAACGCTACATCCGGCGCGCGCGCCACATCGAAGTGCAGATTCTCGGCGACAAACACGGCAACATTCTGCATCTGCACGAGCGCGACTGCTCGGTACAGCGTCGCCATCAGAAAGTCGTCGAGGTCGCGCCCGCCATTAACCTCGATGATTCGGTTCGCCGCGCCCTCGCCGGCGCCGCGGTTCGGCTGGCGCGCGCCACCGGATACTACAACGCCGGCACGGTCGAGTTCCTCGTTGACGCCGACGCGGGCGAGTGGTACTTCATCGAAGTCAACCCGCGCATCCAGGTCGAGCACACCGTCACGGAGATGGTCACAGGCATCGACATCGTGCAGAGCCAGATCCAGATCGCTCAGGGATTGAAGCTCCACGAGCCGCCGATGTCGCTGCCCCGGCAGGAAGGAATTAAGGTCAACGGCTACGCCTTGCAGTGCCGCCTGACGACGGAAGACCCGGCCGACCATTTCATCCCCGACTACGGCCGCCTGCACACCTACCGCTCGCCCGCCGGCTTCGGCATTCGCCTGGATGGAGGCTCGGCCTACGGCGGCGCGACCATCACGCCTTACTACGATTCGCTGCTCGTTAAGATCACCGCGTGGGGCCGCGAATTCGCCCAGGCATGCCAGCGCATGGATCGCTCGCTGCGCGAGTTCCGCGTGCGCGGCGTCAAGACCAACATTCCGTTTCTCGAGAATGTCGTCAACCATCCCGTGTTCCAGACGGGCGGCGCGACAACGTCGTTCATCGACGAGACGCCCGCGCTGCTTCGTTTCGCGCCGCGCAAAGACCGCGCCACGCGTCTGCTGATGTACCTGGGCGATACGATCGTCAACGGCAATCCCGAAGTCGCGGGCAAGCCGCGTCCCGCATCTGTCGAACACGCGCCGATTCCCGCGCTTGAAGCATCCGGGCCGCCGCCCGAAGGCACGCGCCAGCTTCTCGACCGCCTCGGTGCGGAGGAGTTCGCCCGCTGGACCCGGAAGCAGAAGCGGTTGCTCCTCACCGACACCACATTTCGCGACGCGCACCAGTCGCTGCTCGCCACACGCGTGCGCACGTACGATATGGCGGCGATCGCCGAGTACGTTGCACACCGGCTGAGCGGCCTCTACAGCCTCGAGATGTGGGGCGGCGCGACGTTCGACGTGACCATGCGCTTCCTGCACGAGGACCCGTGGGAGCGCCTGCGCACGCTGCGCGAACGGATTCCGAACATCTGCTTCCAGATGCTGCTGCGCGCATCGAACGCCGTCGGTTACGCGGCGTATCCGGATAACGTGGTTCGCGAATTCGTCGCCGAAGCTGCCGCACAGGGCATCGACATCTTCCGCATCTTCGACTCGCTGAACTGGCTGCCGAATATGCGTGTCGCCGTCGAGGCCGTTCGCAAAACGGGCAAGGTGTGCGAAGCGGCCATCTGCTACACCGGCGACATCCTCGATCGTTCGCGGCCCAAGTACGATCTCGGCTACTACGTTCGGATGGCGAAGGAGCTCGAGCGCTTGGGCGCGCACGTGCTCGGCATCAAGGACATGGCGGGGCTGCTGAAGCCGTACGCTGCGGGTTTGTTAATCAAAACACTGCGCGACGTGACCGGCCTGCCGATTCATTTCCACACGCACGACACCAGCGGGATCAACGCCGCATCGGTCTTGAAGGCGAGCGATGCGGGAGTGGATGCGGCCGACGGCGCCATCGCTTCGATGAGCGGCCAGACCAGCCAGCCGAATCTGAACTCGATCGTGGCCGCGCTCGCGCACACACCGCGCGCCACGGGACTCGACCTCGATGCGCTCAACGCCTGCTCCGATTACTGGGAAGTTGTGCGCGGGTATTACGCGGCGTTCGACACGGGCCCGCGCACCGGCGCCGCCGAGGTGTACCTGCACGAAATGCCAGGCGGGCAGTACACGAATCTGCGCGAGCAGGCGGCGGCGATGGGACTTGGGCCCCGCTGGCACGAGATCGCGCAAACCTACGCCGAGGTGAACCGCGCATTCGGCGACATTGTGAAGGTGACGCCTTCGAGCAAGGTCGTGGGAGACATGGCGCTGTTTCTGGTGAGCCACGGCATGACGGTGCGCGAGTTCGAGCGGCTCGGGCCCGATCACAATCTCACGATTCCGAATTCCGTGGTGGAGATGTTCTCCGGCGCTCTCGGTCAGCCTGAAGGCGGTTGGCCGAAGAAGATTCAGAAGATCATCCTGCGCGGGGCCAAGCCTGCGCGCGGACGTCCGGGCGCGCATCTGCCCGCGGTCGACTTTGCGGAGACCGCCGAGACAGTCGAGAGAAAGATCGGACGCAAGCCGCAGCACGATGAAGTGCTGAGCTACCTGATGTATCCCGAGGTGTTCGCGAAGTTCGCCAAGGCGCAGCAGACCTACGGCGTGGCGGATTCGGTGCCGACACCGCAGTTCTTCTACGGCATGGAGACCGGCGAAGAGATCGCCGTGGACCTCGAACCGGGCAAGACGCTGGTCGTGAAATTCCTGACGGTGAGTGAGCCGCACTCCGACGGCCATCGCACGGTTTTCTTTGAACTGAACGGGCAGCCGCGCGAGGTCGACATCCGCGACCGGTCGCTGCGCAGTCAGGCCCCCGAGCGCGTGAAGGCGGACCCGAATCACCCCGGCCACGTGGGCGCGCCGATTCCCGGAATGGTGGCCAGCATCGCGGTGGAACTCAACGAGCACGTCAACAAAGGCGGCCGTCTGCTGGTGATGGAAGCGATGAAAATGCAGAGCACGGTGTACGCGCCGGTGTCAGGCAAGGTCACACAGCGTTTGGTGCAAGTGGGCCAGAATGTCGAAGCCAAAGACCTGCTGCTGGTGATCGAGTAGCGGCCTACGCCAACACCGGTTCGAGAGCGGCGCCAGGTTCCACCGCTGTCTCGCACTGCTGCCAGCCTTGGAGGACGGTTTCGAGCAGAACGGCGACCTCCGTCAGGGGCTCATCGCTCTGGTGAAGATTAGCCTGCAGGAGACGTCTC
>JBOGMR010000806.1:0-4919 GCA_050746825.1 Bryobacteraceae bacterium
GCCAGACGGCGGGCGATATGATAGTCGGCGCGCCCGCGCTGCCCCGCGACGTCCAGAGCGTTGAACACGTTCTGCCCGCCGCCCACGCCGTTGTCGTTGCTGCTGGTATAGTCGAGCGCTTTTCCGATGGTGTAGATGCCGCGCACCGACCAGCTACGGCTGAAGCGCCGGCTCACCATGAAGCTGCCCAGGTGGGCATCGGACTTGCCAATAAGACTGCCGTAGATGATGGGGCCAAAACTCGGATTGATGCGATTCAAAAGATTGTCCGCGACCAGATCGCCCGGGAAGCGGTTGACGTTCGTCTGCGTGTAGAGGTTCTTGCTGTGAGTCCCGAGATAGTCGGCTTCGAGCGTGAAGTTCGACGATAATCGCCGCTGAATGCTGAAGGACCAATTGTGCGTGAGCGGCTGATCGGGTTGCAGATCCATACCGCCGACGGTGGTCGCCACGCCGACGACACCGCCTCGGGTATCGGTTCGAAGAACCAACTCGGGCGGGATCGGAAAACTGCGGCCGTCTTCTCCTCCGAGAGCGTAAGTAAATCGGGAGTTCTGCTGGACGCTGAGAGAAGGTAGCGCGAACACAGGAGGATTCTCCCCGGCCGAGCTCACGAAGGAAAGATTCGCCACGCGGTTGTAATAGATTCCCCAACCGCCGCGGATGGCAGTCGAGCCGTTGCCGAAGACGTCCCAAGCGAAGCCGATGCGAGGAGCCCACCCGTTCGGGCGATTCCCGGTCACGTAGCCCTTGTCGAGCGCTTGCATCGATCCGTTGGCGATCTGGTCGCGGAAGGTGGAGCCGGAGCCGAGACGGAAATACGGAAACGGAATCCGCCCGTTCTGGGTCGTCGCCCAGTGTCCGAAATAATCCCAGCGCAGCCCGAGATTCAGCGTAAATCGGCGGGTCAGCTTCCAGTCGTCCTGAACGAAAGCGCCGGCGTAAAGCATGCGAGCGCGCCGATAGGTCTCGACCGCGACACGGCCGGTTTGCAGATTTACCGCCGGGCCGGACTGGCTGAAGGGCAGGTCCTGTGCGAAGTCGAGCGCATTGGCAAACGAGAAGCTCGGGCGAGTGATGTTGAGCGAGCGGTTTTGCTCGCCGCGCTGGCGGTCGATATCGACGCCGAACTTGACGCTGTGACTTCCGCGGATCCAGGAGAGCACGTCCCGCCACGCAAAGTTGTTGTGCGCCCAACCGAGCGGGCCCTGGCTGAAACCGGCGCCGACGCCAGTGATGGACACGTTGGGCAGTTCTTTGTCCTCCGCTGTGCCGGGGTTGCGGCCCGCGGCACGCGTGTACGACATCGATGCCTCGTTGATCAAACTCGCCGAGAGAGTCCGCGTCCAGTTCGCCTTCGCGAACACGCCCGTATTTGGCGTGACCAAGCGGTACAGCGGCCGGACGTTGGGCTGCTGGCCGTCGGGCTTCGTGTACATAAAGTTGAAGTAGACGCGGTCTTTGTAGTCGGAAAGGTTGTGATCGAGGCGGACGTTCCATTGCTTGGCGGGGCGGTCGAGCGTCTGATCGACGTAGGCGGTTCCGACGGCGGGAAGATTGTCCGGAAACATTCCCGACGGGAAGCGGCCCGGATTCGCAGTCCGGACGCGAGCGACATCCCAGATGTCGACGCTCGGGTTGGCGGCCGCTGGAGCACGCGTCAGGAAGAGGTTCGCCAGCGAGTTCGGAAACGTTCTCTGGACAAACTGACGGAACTCGGGCGTTTCGACGCGCACCACATCCGTGCGGCTGTCTGAAGAGCGCAGAAGATAAAGACCACCGAAGACGAAGGTGCGGTCCTTGACGATTGGTCCGCCGGCGGTGAAACCGAACTCGTTGCGGCGGAACACAGGGATGCGGTTCTGAAACACGGTGCGCGCGGTGAGCCGGTTATTGCTGTGAAACTCGGAGAGGGTGCCGTGAAGCTGGTTGGCGCCGCTCTTTGTGTAGACTTCGATCAGCGCGCCGCTGTTGCGGCCCTTTTCAGCGGAGAACGTGTTTGCCGAGACGCGGATCTCGCTTACGGTGTCGGGCTCCGGCGTGATATTGACGATGCCGTCGCGCGAGTTGCCATTCGCGCTGGCGCCGTCAATCTGATACTCGTTCGCTTCCTGGCGCTGGCCGCCGGCGTTGATCTGAAAGCCGGGCTCGGTTTGGAAGCTGTCTTGATTGAGCGACCCGGAGCCGCTGGCGCCGCCGAAGAGCATGCCGGAGCCGGTGATGCCGGGAGCAAGCGCTGCAACCCCTCCGTAAATATTGCGGCCCACCATGGGCGCGGTTTCGATCGTCTTGGTTTCGATCGACCGCGACACCTTGCTTAAGCCTGTCTCGACGGCAGCGCCGACGGCCGTTACCTCAACCGTCTGCCTCTGCTCGCCCACGGCAAGCACGGGATAAAGCGTTCGCAGTTCGTTGCCTTCCAGAGCGATCCCGCTTTGGACCCAGGACTGGAATCCTGTGTGCCGTACCTCGACCCGGTAGGCGCCCGGCGGTAACTGCAAAATACGGAAGAGGCCGTTTTCGCCGCTCTTGACCCGGAGAGTGACCCGCGTCGCTTCGTTGATGACGATGACGCCGGCGCCCGGTACCGCTGCCTGAACCGGATCTCGAACCGTGCCCTCGATACCGCTGGTGAACTGGGCAGTGGCGATCATTGGGAACGCCAGGGCCACAACAGTGAGGATCAGGAGGAACAACGAACTTCGCGAAAGACGAAGGACTTTGCGTCGCTTTACGGCAGGTCGCATGGGGGGACCTCCCTCTGAAGGATGCAGCCGGCCGGCCGGCTGATTCCCTTCATATTGGATCAGCCAATTTCCGTTGTCAAGCGCCAGGTGTGTAAGATAGGGCATGCGTTCTCGATCCGCTGGCCGGCCGAAGATCGCGTACCCACAGGACGATCTCACGAATCGATTGATCGCCAGGTTCCGGGACCTTGTGGCCGATGGCTCGTTTCGCCCGGGCGCGAAACTGCCGCCTGAGCGAACGCTCGCCGAGCGTTTCGGGGTGAATCGCACGTCGCTGCGTCATGCCCTAAGCGCGCTCGAAATCATGGGAATCGTGACGCGCCGTGTCGGAGATGGCACATACCTTTCCGTCGATAGCCGTCTGATGCTGAGCGCGCCCATGGATTTTCTGGTGCTGGTGGAGGGAATCTCATTTCAAGACTTGATGGAAGCGAGGATCATCATCGAGCCGGCGCTGGCGTGGCGAGCAGCCATGCGGGCGGACTCGCAACAGATCGAAGCGGTCCGCAAGGCCGTCGTGCGTATGGATGAAAGCGGCGGCAAAGTCCACCTTCTGGTGGAGGCCGACGTTGCGTTTCACGAAGCAGTCGCTGCTGCCTCGGGGAACGTCACCTGCCAGAGAATGTTCGCGGCAATCCACCACACGCTCCTGCGCCTGATTAAGCATAACGCGCAGAGCGAAGAGTACCGCCGCAAGGCCGCGCGTCACCGGCAGATCTATACGGCCATCCGGCGCAGAGAGGCCGAATTGGCCGCCGAGCGCATGCGGTCGCATCTCAAGGATGCGCTGGCGATGTTTGTGCGGCTATCGCGTGAGCAGGCCGATCGAGCACGGAAAGCGGCGCTGAGGAAGAAGCTGATGCCAATTGGATCAGCCAATTGACCAAGGAGGTTACGATGGTTCGCTTCGCGAAGATCACGCTCGCGGTCCTGGCGGTAGCGGCTGTTTGTCCGGCCCAGACGTTGAAAATGAGCACGGCCGAGTACGAGGACAGGATTCGCGCCACGTGGTATGGACAGATCGCCGGAACCCTGATGGGCTTCCAGTTCGAGCACAAGGCCGCAGCGGCCGCGACAGTCGACAAGATACCCGATCGCTTTAAGGTCATTCCAGTTGACGACGACTGGTACTACGAGATGGTCGCCGTCCGGGCATTCGAGAAGTTTGGAATCCACATGACTCCGGAACAGCTGGGAGAACAGTGGAAGCTGAACAGCGCCGGATCGTAGGGCTCCAGCGAGCAGGCGAGGCTGCTGCTGGCCAAGGGAATCCGGGCGCCCGGCACGGGACACCCCCGCTACAATCGGCTGTGGTTCAGCATCGGCCCGCAGTTCAGCGCTGACGTCTACGGAATGATCACACCGGGAATGCCCAATACCACGGCCAAGATTGCGCGCGAGTACGGACACGTCAACGGATACGCGGAGGGCGCGGACGGCGCTGTGTTCATGGCCGGCATGGTCAGCCTGGCGTTCATCGAGAAGGATCCACGGCAGGTGGTGCGCAAGGCGGCGCAACTGATCCATCAGAAATCGCCGTACCGGCAGTGCCTGGATATGGTGATCGCGATGGCCGAACGAGGCGCGACGGCGGAAGAGGTTGCCAGCGCCGTGGAAGATCGCTGGCACATCGAGTATCCGGCGACGAACAACGCGGTGGCCAACGGCGGCTTGACGGCGATCGCGGTCTGGTTCGGAGAGGGCGATTGGCTGCAAACGGTGAACCACGCGTTTCGCGCAGCGGACTACACCGACGCCGACTGCAACGCCGCCAACGCCGGCGCGGTGGCCGGTGCGATGAAGGGCGCCAAGGGGCTTCCCGCGTGGCTGATCGAGCGGCTGGGCGACCGTATCCGGGGCGATGAGATGGGTGGTGTGAAGCTGACGCCGCCGGTTGACGAAAGCATCGCGGAACTCTCGCGGCGCACTGCGGCAATCGGCCACAAGTTCATCATGGCTCACGGTGGGAATGTGAGCGGTGGATTCCTATCGGTCAAGACGCAGAAACCGGAGACGCAAGCGGCGGAATTGTTTCAGCTTGGCGAGCTGATGCAGTATTGGAATCCCGAATGGAAGCTGTTGCGTGCGGGCGTAGGCGGAGCCGGCGGCGGCATGCGGGGCCTGCGCGGCAACACGTACCTCGACGGCGACGTACTCGCCACTTATCCGCGC
>JBOGMR010000807.1:0-4231 GCA_050746825.1 Bryobacteraceae bacterium
GCGTTGTACCCAGCTCCGTGAAGTTGCCTTGCTTCATCAGCGGCGTGGGAAGCGTCGATACCGGGAAGCCGATCGAAATCGGCCGGATGTCCTTCGTGTAGGTATAGAAGAAGAAGCTCTTGTTGCGGCCGTCGTAAATCTTAGGGAAGATCAGCGGACCGCCGATGACCCCGCCGGTTTCGTTGAAGCGATCCTTCGCCCGGGGCAGGCCTGCCGCATTCCGCTGCCATGTGTTGGCCCACCAGATGTCCCGGCGCATGTTGTGGAACATCGCTCCGTGGAACCAGTTGGTCCCGCTCTTGGCGACGTAGAGCTCGATGCCGCCGCCGGCCCGTCCATACTCGGCGGAGTAATTGCTCTGCAGCATCTTGAATTCGGAGAAGATTTCGGCCGAAGGGAAATTAAACACCGCGCTCGATTCGACGTTGAGCGCCGAGCCGCCGTCGATCAGCACTTCCTGCGCCCGTCCGCCCGAACCCGATACGCTTTGCTCGCCCGCCCCCGCGTTGACGCCGGGCAGATAAGTGATAAACGCGCGCGGATTGCGGATGCCGCCCGTGAACAAGGGCAGGTTGTCCATGAACTTCTGTGAGAATTGTTGGCCGCGCTCGGCGGAGGAAGTTTCGAGCAGTGGAGCCTCGCCCGTGACGTTCACCACTTGCTGCACGTCGCCGACTTCGAGCGCCAAGTCCAGGCTGAGACGCTGCGCGATGCGGATCTCGATGTTGGCGCGGCTCACTTTCTTGAAGCCTGTCTTCTCCAGGGTCAAGCTGTAGACCCCGGTTGGTAGAGCGTTGAAAACGTACAGGCCCCCGTCCGACGTATGCGCCGTGATCTCTTGGCCGGTGGCCTCGTTCTTCGCCACGATCGCAGCGCCGGGAACAGCCGCTCCGTTCGGGTCGGTCACAAGACCGCCAAGAGATCCGCTCGAGACCTGGGACCAAGCCGTGGCGGAAGCAAACAGCAGAGACAACACGACACGCGTCATTTGTTTGGGCATTTTCCTACTCCCCGTAGATCCGGCTCATTTGTCGAACAGAATCGGAAGCAATTACCTTGACTACACTCTCTAGACTACGGTTACTTATACACCTCACCCCTTTGAGTGTCAACCGGCTGCAAATACGACTCCGGCGGACGAGGTTGAACGTCTGGCGGCGAGGGCGGAGTGTCGCGCCGCCCTGAGGAATCATGTCGGCCGTCGTCAGCTTCGCAGAAATAGTATCTTGGGGATGGGCGTGGATCCGTCCATGCAGGAGGTGATTCATGACACATAAAATCGCAGTCCTCGCGTTGATCGCGGCGGCCATTCCGACTTCGTGTACGAAGAAAGAGAGCGGCGAGGCGCCTAAAACCGGCGTCGAAGCACCTGCGGCAGCCCAACGGCCGGCCGGGCCACATGCTTTCGTCACCCTTACCGACGGGAGCAAGGTTCCGGGCACGATTGTGGCCAGTTCGCAGACAGATATGGTCGTGGCTGGCGACGACGGGATCGAACGAAAAATACCTCTGACCCAGGTCAAATCGGTTGAATATGGCGAGGCACAAAAGACGGAGCCCGCTCGGCAAGCGTCCCGGGAACAACAGGCGCCGGCTCGACAACGTGAGACCCAACAAGCTTCACGGTCTTCAGCACCGGCGCGGACCCGCTCGCCGGTGGTTACTACAAGAACGTACGAATTGATCGCGGGCAGCGAGCTCTCCGTGCGAACGAATGAGGCGATCGATTCGGGAACCGCGGCAGAAGGGCAGAGTTTCGACGCCGAGGTCACGCGCGATGCGAAAGACGCCAACGGCGATATCGTGATTCCGCGAGGATCCAGGACAAGCATCGTGATCCAGTCTGCTTCGAAAGGAGGTCGATTCCGGGGGGCTTCCGACCTGGTCCTCGATCTGCAGTCCGTGGTCATTAACGGGAAGACGTATTCAATCGAAAGCGCTGATATCAGTCAGAAGGGGAAGTCCGGCGTCGGCGCCAACAAGCGCACCGCAGTGTATACCGGTGGCGGCGCGGCGGTGGGTGCGATCATCGGCGCGATCGCGGGAGGCGGTAAGGGAGCGGCCATCGGAGCCGGCGCCGGAGCAGGCGCCGGAGCGCTCACCCAAATCCTTACAAAAGGCGGTTCCATCAAGGTGCCGGCGGAGTCGGTGCTCACTTTCAGACTCGACCAGCCGCTGAGGGTGGCTGCCAGGTAAGATGCAAGGGCCAGTCCGCCGCCAACGCCGATTTCCCGCGCCAGCCAGGCCTTTGCGAGCCGCAGCTCCCGATGCACGGTCGCTTCTATCGCGACGCCACCTCTTGATATCAGGCGTTCCCTCGGCGGGCTATCGGGCTCGCCGCGTATAAGAATTTGGCTCACTTGCTATCCTGTGTGAACGATATGCGTCCAAGAGTCGTATTGTTGTTCGATATCGACACGCGATACGGACGCGCGATACGATTGTTTTGATGGCGAAATCGACGGAGCTCTTGCAGGGCACTCTTGATCTGCTGATTCTGCGGACCCTGGAGCTGCAGCCCCTGCATGGTGTGGGCATTTCAGACCGGATCGAGCAGGTGACGGGCGGTGTGTTCGTGGTAGGCCCCGGGTCGCTCTTTCCCGCGCTGCACCGGTTGGCGGAGAAGGGATGGATCCAAGGTGAATGGGCGGAGCTGGAGAGTGGGCGCCGGGCGAAGTTCTACTCTTTAACGAATTCCGGCCGCTCGCAACTGGCGAAAGAGAAACGCCACTGGCAGAAGGTGCACACCGCGGTGAACCAGGTTCTGGCAGAGGAGTCGTAGCGATTTGTCCTGGTTTAGCTCGTGGTTCAGCGCAGTGAAACATTTCGTTTTCCGCACACGGCAGCGCCGCGAAGTGGAACAGGAACTGGACGAAGAGGTGCGAGCGTACTTCGAGATTCTCGTCGAACGCAGCATGGCACGTGGGCTCTCACGCGAAGCCGCCGAACGCGCGGCACGGGTGCGATTCGAGGGTCCGGAGCAGGTGAAAGAGAAAGTCAGGGAGGTGCGTGTGGGAGCGACGATCGAAACATTTTTTCAGGACCTCCGCTATGCAACACGGGTCTTGCGCCGCGATCCGGGATTTACGTTCTTCGCGGTGTTAACCATCGCACTGGCGCTGGGGGCCAACGCGGCGATCTTCAGCCTGGTCGACGGCGTCCTGCTGAAATCGGTCGGCTATCCGGAGCCGGAGCGCATCGTGCAATTGTGGGAGAAGCCACCCGGCGGCCTGCGGAATGGCATTGCCCCGGCGAACTACATCGACTGGACCAGGCTGAGCCGCTCCTTCGAATCGATGGCTGCGCAGAGCGGCGCGACAATGAGTTACCTGGCCAGTGCCGCCGGCAGCGTGCCGGTCAGCTTACGCGCCGGTGTGGTGTCCGCACCCTACTTCGATGTGTTCGGCGTCAAGGCTGCCTTAGGACGCACGTTCGCGCGCGACGAGGACCAGCAGGGTAAGGAGAAAGTGGTCGTGCTCACTTACCGTGTGTGGCAGAACCTACTGGGCGGCGACACAAGCATTGTCGGCCGCCCAATCCTGCTCAACGGCGAGTCCTACATCGTGATCGGCGTGCTGCCGGGCGCCAGCGAGTTTGACCGGCGCTCTAACGACCTCTGGATTCCTCTGGCCTTCCCACCGCAAGTGCCGCGTAATTACCACTCCTATGGGGCTGTAGCGCGCCTGAAGCGCGGAGTCACCCTACAGCAAGCGCAAGCCGAAATGAGCTCGATCGCCGCGGGGATCGCGGAGCGCTATCCGGACGTGAAGAAGGGCTGGGGTGCAACCGTAGACGCTTATCTCGATCGCATGGTGGGCCAACAATTGCGCCTTTCGCTCACCATCCTCATGTGGGCCGTGGGGGCTGTCCTTCTGATCGGGTGCGCCAATCTGGCCAACCTGCTGATGGCGCGCGCCACAATGCGTACTCGCGAGATCGCCGTGCGGTTGGCAATGGGCGCAGCGCGCGGGCGCATGGTGCGGATGCTTTTGACGGAGAGTCTCCTGCTCTCCGCCTGCGGAGCCTTCGTCGGCGTCGCTCTGGGCTATGGGCTGCTCGGGTGGATTCGCAGCCTCATGCCGCCTTTCTCGTTGCCCGCCGAGGCCAACGTAGACATGGACGGCCGCGTTCTCCTTTTTCTCACCGCGGCCACGCTGTTCACTTGTGTGGCGGTCGGACTGGCGCCTGCGCTGCAAGCGTCGAGTAAGGAGTCCGCCGAGTCACTCAAGGA
>JBOGMR010000808.1:0-3350 GCA_050746825.1 Bryobacteraceae bacterium
GGGGGCTGCGATGAATACGAAGTCCTTGCTGATTCCGGGAGCGCTCCTCTCGCTCCTCTCCATCTCGATTTTCGGTCAGTCCGCTCAATCGACGCTAACCGGACGCATACTCGATCCAAGCGGAGCGGCAGTGCCGAGCGTCGTAGTCCAGGTAATCAATACCGAAACCAGCCAGACAACCAACGCCGTCACGGACGCGGCCGGTAAATACACCGCGCCGTTCCTGCGGCCAGGCGAGTACTCGGTATCGATCGAAACACCCGGCTTCAAGAAGACGACGCGAGGAGGGCTGACGCTGGGCGTCAACCAAGTGATGACCGTCGACGTGACGCTCGAGGTGGGCCAAGTCTCCGAACAGGTGACGGTGACCGGCGAGGCGCCGCTGCTAGAGACCTCAAACGCCGACCGCGGCGGCGTGATCGACCGCGAGCGCATTCACGAATTGCCGATCAACGGGCGCAATCCGTTCATGCTCGGCCGGCTGGTGGCGGGCGTGAGCTTCAGCGGTCAACTGGTGTGGGAGCGGCCGTTCGATAACGGCGCAATTGCGCAGTGGAACATCAACGGCAGTCCGAATCGCACCAACGAATTTCTGCTCGACGGCGCGCCCAACAATGCCGACGGCGGCGGCAACAACATCGCCCTGGTGCCGCCGGTCGATTCGGTCCAGGAGTTCAAAATCCAGACCAACTCCTACGACGCGCAGTACGGCCACACCGGCGGTGGCATCATCAACGTGTCGCTCAAGAGCGGCACGAATAGTCTCCACGGCGCGGCCTATGAATTTCTCCGGCGCCAGTGGCTCGACGCCGCATCGTTCCAGAACAACGCAGCCCGCATTCCGCGCGACAATCATTACCTCGACCAATACGGACTGCAGGTCGACGGCCCGATCGCGATTCCGAAGCTGTACAACGGGCGCAACAAGAGCTTCTTCATGGTGAATTACGAGAGATATCGGGAGGGGACGCCGCGCCCGTTTACAACGTCGGCGCCCTCGCCGGAATTCTACGACGGCGATTTCTCGAAGCTGGCCGATGGCCAGGGGCGGCAAATTGGCATCTACAATCCTTTCACGGGCCGCGACGTAAACGGCACGTGGGTGCGCGACCCATTCGCCGGCAATCGAATCCCACAGAACATGATCAACCCGATCGCGCGGAAGATCGTAGCCTACAACCCTCGGCCCAACACCGTCACTGCCGGCTCCAACTACGCGCAGGACAATCTGTACTTCAGCGGAGATGCCGCACTCGACGCCGACACGTTCTACAACCTGGCGATCAAGCTCGATCATAACTTCAGCCCCAAGCACCGGATGTTTTTCCGCCACGCCAGCAACGACCGCACGCAGTATGGTTACGACAGCGGCACCGCCGTGCAGGGGGTCGGCGAGCGCGGGTCGTTGCCTCACTTCCGCATCAACGACGCCTACACGCTCGAATGGACGAGCACGCTCACGCCCACCACCATCCTGAACTGGCGCGTTTCCTTCAACAGCTTCACCGCCGGTGAGCGCGGCGACAAGAACGCCGGCTTCGACATGACCTCGCTCGGCTTCCCGCAGTCGCTGGTGAGCCAGCTTCCGGGCGGTCCCTTCTTCGGCGTCTACAGTTGGTCCGGCTACCAGACCATCGGGATGTATCCGAACCGCAACGTAACCAACAACTGGGCGTTCCATCCGACGATTCTGAAATCGTTGAGCGGCCACACCATCAAGGCCGGAGTCGACATGCGCTGGGTGCAATACTCGAACCAGAACACCGGCGACGTGTTCAATCTGTCGGGCAGCCCCGGATTTACTCAAAGAGACTTTAGCCGCGCAGACGCACTCAGCGGACATTCGGTTGCGTCGTGGCTGCTCGGCACGCCAGGTGGAGGAAGCTCGCAATACAACGCGTTCCCCATCAACATGTACAGGTATTATGCGCCGTGGGTCAGCGATGACTGGCGGGTTACGAATCGCCTGACGCTCAATCTCGGCTTCCGCTGGGATTTCAACAGGGCGCCCGACGAGCGTTTCGATCGGCTGAACCGCTCGTTCGACCGCAGCGCCGTGAACCCGGCGAATCAACTCGTGGACCGCGCGCGATTCGGGAACGTGCCTGAGCTGCGCGGCGGGCTGCTCTTCGCGGGTGTGAACGGCGTGCCGCGTCAGGCTGCCGATACTTACGCGCGCGCGCTCCAGCCGCGTATCGGCTTTGCCTACCAGGTCACGTCAAAGCTGGTGATGCGTGGGGGCTACGGGCGCTACTACATTAATCCGACGAACGCGTATATCCAGACCAACGGATTCACCGTCAATACGCCGATCATCAACACACTCGACGGCGGGCGCACCGGAATCGCGAACCTCATTAACAATCCGTTTCCCGATGGAATCCGAAAGCCGCCAGGGTCGTCGCTCGGACTGCTGACGTTTCTCGGGCGTGGATTCAATTTCGTCGATCCCGGGTTCAAACTCCCGCTGGTCAACCAGTTCTCTCTCGGCTTCCAATACGAGCTTCCGTGGCGATCGAAGATCGAGGTGAGCTACGCCGGCAGCCGCGGTCGCGATCTGCAGGGCGGCATCGGAGAGAACAGTCTCGATCTGAACGTTCGCCGCCAATGCAATATCGCGGAGGGGGGTGCACCGGCCTTCTGCGATCAACTCGTGCCCAATCCGTTCGTGGGGCTTCAGCCGTTCGTCGAAACTTCGCGTTTCAACAGCGCGAACCTGTCGCGGTCGGCGCTGGCCGTGCCGTATCCGCATTTCGCGGGGCTGACCAACGTCACGCGAAACGATGGCCGAACCTGGTACAACTCGATGCAGATACAGTACGAGACCCGCATGAAAGCCGGGCTGAATCTTCTGGCTGCCTACACGATGTCGAAGATGATGGTGCGGAACGGCTGGCTCGACGAACACAAGCTGATTCCACAACAGAGCCTGTTCGATCGGGATATTCCGCACCGTATTTCGGTTGCTTCGGTCTGGGAGCTGCCCTTCGGCAAAGGGCGGCGGCTGTTCAACACGACACACCCCGTGCTCAGCCGGATCGTCAGCGGATGGGAAACATCGGCCATCTTCCAATACCAGTCCGGCTGGCCGTGGGCCTTGCCCTCGAATGCGATCCTGCTCAAGGATCCGAGGCTGCCGGGCATTGACTGGTCGGCGCCGCGAGTGAAGGCGATCGATACCTGCGCTGCGCGGTGGAACGACAACGGCACGATCACGATGGTGCCCGCCAGCGCTGCGGCCGGCTGCACGAGCTACACGTGGCTTGTGATGCCGCGCTTCGGTCCCTCGCGGTACCTTCCCACGACCGATGGACGCATCCGCCTGCACTCAGTACCGCAAGGCGACATCT
>JBOGMR010000809.1:0-4052 GCA_050746825.1 Bryobacteraceae bacterium
TCGGTGTAGGTGGTGAGCGCGCCGAGCGTAACGTGGCCGGACGTAACGTCGATGCCCTTCAGCTCGCGGAGGCTCCAGACGCTCAGGAAGCGGCGGTGCGCGAGCTTGCCCGCTTCGAACAGAACCATCAGGTCAGTACCGCCGGCGAAGGGCTGCCAAACGCCAGGCTCGCGATGGAGCCGATCGAGCGCCGCTTCGAGCGTCGGCGGCGCGATCATGTCGAAGGCGGGCGCATAGGATCTCATCGCGAGGCCTCGCGGACGGCATCGAAAATCTTCATGTACCCGGTGCAGCGGCAGAGATTGCCGGCCAGGCCGTTGCGAATGTCGGCGCCGGAAGGGTGCGGGTTTTCGCTGAGCAGCGCGACCGAAGCGAGCACCATGCCCGGCGTGCAGATGCCGCACTGCGCGCCGCCGCAGCGAAGGAAAGCTTCCTGCACAGGATGCGAAATGCCTTCGATGGTGCGGATGCCGGCGCCGTCCGCTTGCAGCACGGGCACAAGGCAACTGTTGACGAGCCGGCCGTCGATCAGCACCGAGCAGGCGCCGCACTCGCCTTCGCCGCAACCTTCTTTGGTCCCGGTGAGACGCAGCTCTTCACGCAACACATCGAGGAGGCGCGCCATCGGATAGACCTCGACGGCGCGCGTTTCGCCGTTCACGGTCAGGGTGACGGCGACCTTAGGCATGACCCGCCATCACTTCTTCCGGCAGCAGCGGCACCGTGTTGAAGCTGACGCCCGTCGCGTTCTCCACCGCGTTCAAAATCGCCGGCGCGGGGCCGTCCATAGGCAATTCGCCAATTCCCTTCGCGCCTCCGGGTCCGTGCCCGTAGGGTCGTTCTTCGAAGAAGACGCGGATCGGAGGCACATCGGCCGCGGTCGGGATGATGTAGTTGGTGAGCTGTCCGTTCGCCATGCGGCCGTCCTGCCAGACAACGTTCTCGTACAGCGCGTACCCGATCGCCTGCGCGACCCCGCCTTCGATCTGCCCCGCGGCAAGCACAGGGTGGATCACACGGCCCACTTCCTGCACGGCGACGAAGTCTTCCACGCGCACTTCAGCCGTTGCATCGTCCACCGTGACCTTGGCGGCATACACGGCCCACGCGTATGCGCCATAGGCGTCGCCTTGATACTTTTCCTCATCCCAGCGAACGCCCGCCGGCGGCTCGTACCGGCTGAACGACCGCAACGGCCCGTGTTGCTCGATGTACGCTGCGCAGGCGCGGCGGAAGTCCTCCTGCGTGTGGGGCTCTGGAAGGTGCAGGCTCTGCTTGAGACCAAGCGCGGCCGACTCGATCAGCTTACCGACCACCATACACGTTCGTGATGCCACCGTAGGTCCGCTGTTGGGCACAGCAGCCGTGTCCGGCTGCGCGATCTCCACCAAATCATAATCGATGCCCAATGTTTCGGCGGCGATCTGGCACAAAATCGTATTCGTGCCCTGCCCGATCTCAGTCGACGCCACCAGGATGCGAACGCGGCCTTCCGGCGTAGCTTCGAGGCCCGCGACGGACTGGAGCATAACCTCGCCCGAGCCCGTGAATCCCGCGCCATGCATGAAGCAGGCGATCCCGACGCCCTGACGCAGAGGTCCCTGTCGAAGCGCAGGTTTCCCGATTTCCGCGAGCGCGCGATCAAGCAGCGCGTTCATGTCCACCGGATCGCGCACGAGCTGTCCCGTCGCCGTCGTCGAGCCCTGGCGGATGAAGTTGCGGCGGCGGAATTCCTCGGGGCTGAGACCCACCGCCGCCGCTACCTTATTCATATGCCGCTCGAGAGCGAAAATGCTCTGCGGCGCGCCAAAACCCCGGAACGCTCCGTGCGGCGGGTAGCTCGTCGCCACCGCGCGGCTCCGGATGCGCACGTTCGCGCATTCGTAGGGGCCGGCCGCGTGAATCGTGCCGCGCGAGAGCACCACCGAAGACAGCGTCGCGTAAGCGCCGCCATCGATCGTGAACTCGATGTCCATTCCGAGTAATCTGCCGTCGCGCGTAACCGCCGTGCGGTGTCGCGTGGCCGACGGATGCCGCTTGGTTGTCGCGACCATGTCCTCCTGGCGGTCGTAAACAATCTTCACAGGCCGTCCCGATTTCCAGGCGAGCAGCGCGGCGTGTCCGGCGATCATCGAAGGATATTCTTCCTTCCCGCCGAATCCCCCGCCGGTTTCCATCTGCACCACGCGGATCTTGTCTTCAACAAGGCCGAAGAGCTTCCTCAGCGCCTTGTGAACGTAATAAGGGCACTGCATCGAGCCCCACACCGTCACGCCATCGGCGGGAGACGCAACCGCAATCGCGCCGTTCGGCTCGATGTAGAGTTGCTCCTGCGCGCCGGTATGGTATTCACCCTCCACAACGAGATCGGCGCCGGCGAAGGCCGCATCGACATCGCCCTTGTTCATCAGATAACTTTTGAAGATATTGTCATCGCCCCATATGACTTCTTTCGGCGCGAGCGAGTCCTCCATCGAGAACAACGCAGGCATCGGGTCGAACTCGATGCGCACGGCGCGGCGCGCCTCCTCGAGCAAATAGCGATCGGCGTGCGCCAGCAGCAGGACCGGCTCCTCAGCGTGGTTGAAGACGCCGTCCGCGAGATATGGCTGGTCTTCCAGAATCAGCGCGACTGCGTTCGCGCCCGGAATGTCTCGCGCGCTCGCGATCGTGAATTCATCCCACGGAATTCCGGGGCCGAAGATCACGTCGCGGATTCGTCCGCGCGGCGCCGGACTGCGCACGGTCGCTCCATGGAGCATCCCCGGGAAAACGAGGTCGTCCGTGTAGCGCGCGGCCCCTGTGACTTTGGCGAGGCCTTCCTTACGCGGGACGGAACGGCCGATGGCGCGCGACATCGTCAGAGCGGCGCGTCGCCCGCACCACGGTTGCGCTTCTGCGTGGCGCGTCCGACACCCGAATAATCGAATCCGGCGCGCCGCGCCTCTTCGGGCGAGAAGATGTTGCGCCCATCAATGAGCACGGGTTGTGTAACGCGCCGCGCGACCTCGTTCAAATCGAGGCGGCGAAATTCATCCCACTCGGTGACGATCACGATTGCATCGGCGCCCGTGACGGCTTCGAGCGCGGACAGGCTGTAGTTGATGCGCAGCGAGGGGTTCTGCGCCCGGCAGGCGTTCATCGCGATCGGATCGTAGGCCTGCACGCGCGCGCCCATCCGCAGCAGGCGCTCGATGATCTGCAGGCTGGGCGCGTCGCGAAGGTCGTCGGTATCCGGCTTGAACGCAAGCCCCAGCAGCGCCACCGTGCGGCCCTTCAGAATGAAAAGTTTTTCCTGCAGTTTCTGGATGACGATCTGGCGTTGCGCGCGATTGACGGCGAGCGAGGCGGCGAGCAACCGCGCTTCATAGTTGTACTCGGCGGCAGTGTGCAGGAGCGACTGCACGTCCTTGGCGAAGCAACTGCCGCCCCAGCCGAGGCCGGCATTGAGGAACTTGGGGCCGATGCGGGAGTCGAGGCCGATGCCGAGCATGACTTCCGTGACATCCGCGCCGACGCGCTCGCAGATGTTGGCCATCTCGTTAGCGAAGCCGATCTTGATCGCGAGGAAGGCGTTCGCGGCGTACTTGATGGTCTCGGCGCTGGTGAGCGTGGTCTCGACGAGCGGGACGTGCCGCCGCGGGCTCGGCGGAGGGACAGACGCGGGCGGCTCGAAATCCTGCTCGACGATGGGACCGTAGAGATCGCGCAGGACCGAGAGCGTCCGGTCGTCCTCGGTTCCCAGTACGATGCGGTCGGGATAGAGCGAGTCGGCGATCGCCGAGCCTTCGCGCAGGAACTCGGGGTTGCTCGCGACGCCGAAACAGATGCGCGGGCGATCGCTAGGACCGCTGTCGGCGATGCCCTCGCGCACCAGCGTCTCAACGAGGTTGCCGGAACCGACGGGCACCGTGGACTTGTTGACGACGACGCGGAAGCGCGACGCATCCATGGCCGCGCCTATGCTGCGAGCGGCCGCTTCGAGGTAAGAGAGATCGGATTCACCGCTCGCGAGCGGCGGCGTACCGACGGCGATGAATGTGACGTCGCTC
>JBOGMR010000810.1:0-5199 GCA_050746825.1 Bryobacteraceae bacterium
CGCATGCAGGGCTTCATTGCGTCGATGAGCGAAAAAATCGGCGCGCCGCTGTCGGTCACCTCCGTCGACTTCGATCTCGCCCAGTGGTTCCGCTTCCAGCCTGCGGTTGCGTTGAAGGGCGTGACCATCGGCAATCCGCCGGGCTTTCCAGCTAAACCTCCGTTGCTAGACGCGAATGAGATCTCAGCGCAAGTCGCGCTCGTCCCACTTTTTCAGAAGCGAATCGAAGTCCGATCGATCACGGTTGAGAAGCCGCGAATCCTGGTGGTCTCGAACTCGCAGGGAACCACCAACGTCGAGACGTTGATCCGCAAGACCTCGGCGGCGGCGAAATCCGGCCCGGGCGCTTCGGACAGCGGAGCGGGAGCGGAGAAAGCTGCAGCGCCGGCGAAGCTTTCGATTTCTCAGATCAGCATCACCGACGGTTCGCTGCGAGTGGGCGGCGGACAGCCGATCGAAGTTCAAGCAATCGACATCCGGCTTCACGATTTCTCGACCGACCGGCCCTGCCGCCTGGAGGCGTCGGTCAAGTTGTTTGGCAACCGCAGGTCCGGACTGAAGATCGACTCGTTCGCCGGTCCATTCACGTCCGATTCCCTTCCGCTCGACGGCGCGCTCTCACTTGTACTGGCGCCTGGCGAGATTCCCGCCGCCATGCGGCGCGAGCGATTCGGCTCGCTACTCGGGGCGCCGGGCGAGAAAGGCGTGATCACCCTGGAAGCGACGATCAAGGGCGACGCTTACAGGACCCTCTCCGGGCCCGCCAAGGTGACGCTGGCCGACATATTCATCGGGAAGGACGCACAGCATTTGCTTCCGCTATCGGGAGAAGTTCCGGCGCAAGTCTCGATTGGCGAGCTGATGTCGAATCCCGCCATCCAGATCACGATCGACGATGCGAAGCTGCGTCTGAGCAAAGGCGAGTGGAGCGGAAAGGCGTCGATCGAGTTGAGCGGGTCCGCCACGAAGGGCCGGAGCCAGGGCTCGATCCATAACGTCGACATCAACGAACTGCTCAGCAGCTTCACCGAAAGCGGCGACAAGCTGCAGGGTACTGCCGAAATTTCTTCCTACTCGCTGCAGTTCACAGGCAAAGACGCCGGCGCCATTCGGAATTCGTTGCGGGGCAGCGGAAAGGTCGCCCTTTCGCAGGGCCGAGTGTCGGCTCTCGATCTGCTCGCATCGCTCGAAAAAGCGCTCTCGCGATCGCAACAGGAAGCCGACGCGTCGAAAGGCGCGACCCAATTCACCACCCTCAACGCCGGAGTGAACATAGGGGACGCCAGAATTCAGGTGAATGGCCTGGCGCTAGACGCTCCGACGCTGCAAGCGCGCGGTAACGGCGTGATCGGATTCGATCACTCGCTTTCGTTCGATCTGACCACCGAGGTGGGCGGCAACGTCGCACGCATCGCCAACCAGCTCTTGCGCTCTCAATCCGACCGGGTCACTCTGCCCGTGAAGATCTCCGGGACGACGGATGCTCCGAAGGTTCGACCCGTAGTCTCAAAAGTCGCCAAGGAGCGAGTGAAGGGATTCGTGAAGAAGCTCCTGCGCCGGTAGACGCTATCCCGCGCGCTTCAAAAAATATCCGGCGCGTGCGCTCACCACGGCGTCAGGGTATCTCCGGCGGGCCGCGGGCGACAGTTCTACGCGAATGCGCCGGAACGAGCCGGGCTCGCCTCCCGGCGCGGCGTACTGAATCGCATACCGCGAGCGGATGCGCTCGATCATCTGCGCGAACCACTGTCCGGGCTTCCCGCCTTCCACCGCTTCGCCGCCGGTTTGCCCGGCGATCTTGAAGACGTCGGGGTGGGTGAAATCCGGATTGACGTATCGCCCGGGTCTTGGCGTCTGCGGCCGGCTGCCTTTCCTCACGACGATCGCGTTCAGCACCGTGTCTGCTTCGTACAGCGTGCGGATGACGTCTTCATCCGGGGACTGATAGTTGAGTCCTTCGTTGTCTGTGACGATGAGGATCGCGCGCCGCCCCTTGCCCGCCTGGTTCTTCATATGTTGCGCCGCCGCGATGATCGACGCATTGATCAGCGTTCCCGCGCCGAGTGATTGAGTGCGAAGCGCGCGTTCGAAGCCCTGCTCTGCGGCGCGAAAGTCCGTTGTGAAGGAGCGCGTGACTTCGGTGCTCCTCGCGAACAGCATCACGGCAACGCGGTCCCCGGAGCGCAACTGCGCCAGGGCCTTGTGAGCGGCCGCCGCCATCTCTTCGATCGACCGGCGCATGCTGCCGCTCACGTCGAGAAGCATCAGTAGATCCAGCGGTTCGGACTCGCGGCCGAAGTAGGCGATGTCGCGCGGCTGGTTCTCGTCGAAGACCAGGAAGTCTCCGCGGGTCAGGCCGGCAATCGGCCGCCCGTTGCGTTGTCGCACCTCGACGTCGACTTTGACCTGAGCGACATTCGCGCGGAAGATCGGCGTCTCCGTCTCCTGCGCCATGGCCGCCGCCACGGTGAGCGCCATCCACAACGGCGCCATAAACGACCCCGCCATACTTCCATTATGATGTAGAGCATGTTGCGGATCATTCTCGTCCTGGCTCTTCCGATTGCCACGTTGGCACGCGAGCCCCTCGCTCAGCGCATCGCTCACAACGATCCGGCCAAGTACCGCAAGGCGAAGTCAGTGCACGCCGGAGCGGGCGAGCTGCACTACATGGGCATGTTCGACGCCTCGTCGCTCAACACCAACCTGATTTTTCTGCACCGCGGCGTGATTCCGCCGAAGGGTGGTATCGGCCATCACTATCACAACCAGATGGAGGAGATGTTCGTCATCCTGGATAACGAAGCGGAATTCACGATTGATGGACGCACGTCACGGCTACAGGGACCGGCCGGCGCGCCCTGCAGAATGGGACGTTCCCACGCGATCTACAATCCGACCGATCGGCCGACCGAGTGGATGAACATCGCGGTCGGGAGCGTCAAAGGAAAGTACGACGCGTCGGACCTGGGCGACGACCGCGTCGGCGTGACTCTCGATCCCAAGCCGGTCTTCATTACGATGCGGCTCGATCGCGCGCTGTTGCGGCCCGTCGCGTCGATGCATGGCGGGAAGGGAGCCGTTCAATACCGGCGCTTGCTGCAGCCCGAGGTATTCTTCAGCAATTGGGCTTACGTGGATCACATGGTGCTGCCAGCGGGAACTTCGGTCGGCCGTCATCGCCACGCCGGGCAGGAGGAGTTCTTCTACGTGATGAGCGGAGAGGGGATGACGCGCGTCAACGACGAATCCGCAGCAATCGGCAAAGGTGATGCGATCCCGATCCTTTTGAACGACGTGCACTCGTTCGAAAACAATTCGTCCGGAGCGCTGGAGTTCATGATTGTTGGGGTGGCGCGCGAGAAGGGGCGGCTGGACACGACCGACGTCAACTAGCGGGTCCTCGATATTGTCCACGTCCCACTCGCCGTCGCCTGACCGACATAGTCGACCGCATTGGCGGAAAAATCGGGCCGGAGAAACTGGGCCTGGTTGTGAGACGCTGCGCAGGTTCCGCACCACCGATCGAAGTCGACGATCTGGTCTGGATCGGCAATTCCGATCGCGGCGAGCCAGTTGTCTCTCATGCTGTTGTCGTTCGCCGGGGCGGCGGCGTTGAAAAGCAGGGGCAGGCTACGCAAAGGTAATATCCAGGGGTAAGCGCTACGGTAGCTTGACCACACTCAGGCCTCGCGGCTAGCGCGGTCGCGCAATGCCTTCATGTAGCCCAGCGTGTAGGCGTTGTTGGCGTTCGGGTAGCCTCCGCCAGGGACGTGGTCCGGGATAACAATGCCTGTGAAGCGGGCGCGTTCGAGCGCGAGCATCACCTGATACATGTCGATGTAGCCGTTGTCGATGAAAGTTTCGCGAAACACGGGAAGCGGCGCGCTGACGTTGCGAAAATGAATCTTGAAGAGGCGCTTCCCGGCGGCGAGCGCGCGGATGGCTTCGACGGGAGTCTTTCCCATCGTCTTGCCGCCTTCGGCCCAGGTGCCGATGCAGAGGCAGGCGCCGAGGTTGGGCGACCGCGCGATGTCGAAGGCGCGTTCGTAGGCACTGAAGTTGCGAAAGATACGCGCGACGCCGCCGAGGGAGTCGACGGGCGGGTCGTCGGGATGGATGCCGATCTTGACTTGCGCGCGTTCGGCCGCGGGAATGACGGCGCGGATGAAGCGCGTGAAAGTGGCCCAGAGGTCGTGATCGCTGTAGGTGCGGTCGAAGGTGTTGGGGAGCTTACGGGCGATGCCGAGGTCGAATTCGCGCGTGGAGGCGTCGCCGCGGGTAGTCGAGACGGCGGTCTGATAGAAGCCGGGCGTCGGCTGGGCCTTGATGTTGGCGATGTGAGCGTAGGTGGTGTAGTGAATGCCGGCTTTGCCGAGGTTGGTGAGGTAGGCCTGGTATTGCTCGATTTTTTGCTCGATGCCTGGAAGGCCGAGGACGATCGTGGCATCGCAGTGCAGGTCCAGAATGCCCACGTTGTAGAGTTCGATGCCGGCGCTGTCGAGACGGCGGCGCATGCGGAGCATCCAGTCCACGTTGTTGTTTTCAATCGTGGTCCAGATGGAAACCGCGTCGATGCCTGCGTGGCGGAGCATCGCAATGTCGTTGTCCTCCGGGCGGTCCGTGAAGAAGGCGCCGAGCTTGATGCCCGAGGCGTTGGGTGGACGCTGCGACTGCGCATGTGCGAAACCAAGCAGGCCCGCAGCGGTGGAACTTGCGGCGAGGCGGATTGCGTGGCGGCGGGAAATCGTCATGGGAGACTGCCTCTCGGAGTGAGATTATCATGAGCAAGCGCGCCAGGAAACTTGCAACCTCAAATCGCTCCGAACGAGGGCTCTGGAGCGCACCACCAAGGCTCAAATTGCAGAGCCCGACAACTCCCTGTTACGATGAGAATGTTCCCACGGTGGGTGTAGCTCAGCTGGTAGAGCGCTGGATTGTGGTTCCGGTTGTCGCGGGTTCGAACCCCGTCGGTCACCCCACCTGAATCACTCGGGTTTCATCCCGAGTTGGACCCTTCGGGCCTGATTGCTTCGGTCCTCGCGGCAGCGCGCAAGCGGTCTCCTCGAGTGGTCTCGGCGGCGATCGCGGCCGACTTCGAGAGCCCTCGAGCTCGAAGCCGGCCGGCGTCGCGAAGCGGATTTCACTAGCTCCTCCTTCCGCGTCGAACCCGACCGTGCGACACGGACACGCAGGGTG
>JBOGMR010000811.1:0-14387 GCA_050746825.1 Bryobacteraceae bacterium
TCATCGCGGTGTTTTCGAGAACGTCATTCCGGGCGTGCTCAAGCAGTACGATCTGCCGGACTTGGTGGCATCGCTCGCGCCGCGACCGGTCTGGCTCGTCGACACAATCAACCCCGCGGGTGTGCTCGCGCCGCTCGAAGGGGTGAAAGCCGAGTACTCGCGCGCGAAATCGGTCCGCATCGTGCGCCGGCGGCCCGGCCAGAACGCGGCACAGACGTATGGAGCGTTCGTGGCGGCGGGGTCACGTTGATGAAACTCATTCTGCTGATCGTTGTCGTCGCTGTGAGCGGCGTTTCACAGCAGCAGCGCACTGAGAGCTGGCTGGGGAATCTGGCGCCCATTGCGGGGTCGATCCAGAAAGAACGCGGGTTCCCCATGGCGTACCGGGAACGCAAAGGGCTTGCCCTGGAGGAATGGCGGCGCCGTGGGCGCGCCGAAGTGCAAAGGGCGCTCTCGTACTTCCCGCGCGCGGTTCCGCTTGACGTCAAAGTGCATCGCGTCGACAAGCGCGATGGATATGAGGTCCGCACGATTTCTTTTGCCGGTTCGGCGCACTATCGTGTCCCGGCGTACTTGCTGGTTCCGCCGGGCCCGCAGAAGCGGCCGGCCGTGGTGGCGCTGCACGACCACGGCGGCTGGTTTTTTCACGGCAAGGAGAAGCTGGTCGAGATGCCCGGTGAGCACGCCGCGCTCGCGGATTTTCGCACCCGCTATTACGGGGCCCGCACTTACGCCGACGAGCTCGCGCGGCGCGGGTTCGTCGTGATCGTGCCGGACGCGTTCTATTGGGGCGAGCGGCGCATGCAATACGAGCAAATCCCGCGGGAGTTGCACACGCGTCTGGTCGCGTTCAAGCCGGAAAGCCCGGAATACGTGGCCGCGATGAACACGTGGCTGCGGGAGCGCAACGCGGAGTTGAACACCTGGCTCGCCTTCAGTGGCACGACGTGGATGGGGATTGTCAATCACGACGACCGCCGCGCGGTGGATGTGCTCGCGGCGTTGCCTGAGGTGGATGCCACGCGCATCGGATGCCTGGGTCTGTCGGGCGGCGGTTACCGCTCGACGTACCTGACAGGAATGGACCCCAGGATTCGCGCCTCGGTGATCAGCGGCTGGATGACCTCGCTGCCCACTACGTGGGACATCGCGTACTCGGTGCACAGCGCCCTTTTCGACGCATTCAGCGCGCACGCCAATCTGGATCATCCCGACATTGCCACGCTGGGCGCTCCTGCCTGCGCGATTTTCGTGCAGAACTGCGAGCAGGACCGGTTGTTTACCCGCCCTGGGATGGACGCGGCAGCGGACAAGATCCGCGCCGTATTCGCGGACCAGAAACGGCCGGAGCGCTTCCGGTCGCAGTATTACGGCGTTCCTCATCAGTTCAACGTCAAGATGCAGGACGATGCGTTCGCCTGGCTTGAGAAATGGCTCGGCCGGCAGTAGAAACGGGTCGTGGGAGCGTGTTAACGGGAAACGGATCGCGGATGAAACGGCCGGCCGGGTTAGCGCGCGCCGAGTGGTAAAAACCGCTCCCTCACGGTCGCGGCTCTGTAACGTGTTTACTGAGCCGCGCGCGTAAGCAACCGGTCTTTCGAGATTTCTACCTTACGCGGCCTTCTGAACTTTGCCGTTACGGATGCAGGAAGTGCAGACGCGCAGACGCTTAGTGGCGCCTTTGACGACGGCGCGCACGCTTTGCAGGTTGATGTTCCAGCGGCGATTTGTCACGTTGTGTGCGTGACTGATTTTGTGGCCGAATTGCGGGCCGCGGCCGCAGATATCACAGACTCGTGCCATGCAGGGATTCTCCTCGAAAGGTGTGACTTCGTAAGTGTAGCACAGGCGCCTGGGTGCAAGGGGAACCCCGCTTGTGCTATAAAGAAAGTACCGAGCATATGCGCCATATTTTGTGGTTGCTGTTGCTCCCGTCTCTGCTTTTGGCGGGCGATTCAGGCGGCCGGGCCCAGTATGTAGGAGGTACGGTTGCCGCCCTTCCCAGCAATTCGGAAGGCACCATTCATCTGACGGACGAGGATGTTTTCCTTTTTCGTTCCAGGAAGACCTCGGTTCAGGTCCCTTACAACAAGATCAACACGGTGGAATACGGTCTGCGGGTCAACCGCCGGTACATTTCCGCCGTTCTGATTTCGCCGATGATGCTTCTCGCGAAAAAACGCAAGCACTATCTGACCGTCGGCTACACCGATGAAAACGGACGCCAGCAGGCCGTGGTTTTCGAGGTGGAGAAAAAAGCGGTGCGATCGGTGCTGGTGAGTCTCGAAGCCAAGACAGGCCGGCGCGTCGAATATCAGGACGAAGAAGCACGGAAAGCGGGTAAAGGGTAGCAATGATTCTGCAGAGTGTATTGGCTGTCGCCGCGCTCGCGGCGGACGGCCCCGTCTCGACCAAAGCCGCCAGCCTGATTCCCGAGGGCGAGCGCGAGACCATGGAGCAATTGCTGGCGGTCAAGCGCGTGTACGTCGACCGGTTGGCCGGCGGCGATTCCGCGGCGCAAATGCGCGATCTGATCATCAGCAGCTTGCAGAACGCGAAACTATTCGCGTTGACGGAGAATCCCGAGCGGGCCGACGCCGTGATTCGCGGCGCGGCGGAAGACCTCGTCTATACCGAAGTTCATCAGAGCAGCGAGAATATCAACGCGCGCGCGAATCTCGGCGCCAGCCGAACGTCCTCGACGGAGAGCCGCGGTGCATCCGGCCTCAGCGTCGGTCAAAGCGAATCGAGCCGGATCGAGGACCGGCGTCACGAAGCGCTGGCCACGATCCGGCTGGTCACCAAAGACGGCGACGTAATCTGGTCGACGACTCAGGAAAGCCGCGGCGCGAAATTTCGCGGTTCCAGCGCCGATGTCGCCGACAAGATCACCCGGCGGCTCGTTGACGACGTCGACCGCGCGCGTAAAGCCCTGCGTTGACGGAGTGGTATCATAATCAGATCAGCTATTGAATTTGCACGTTCCGGAGCATAGTCTCGAATGACCCCTGCCGCAGATAGTGTGGCCAAGCCCAAGGCCGCTGCGACGCGATTCCCCTGGATTCCCGTAGTCTGGTTCCTGATCATCCTGATCGTGTGCTATGCGCCGGTTCTGGCGCGTCTGGTCCATCAGTGGGAAAACGACGAAGACATGGGGCATGGCTTCTTCGTGCCTGCAGTCGCCGCTTACATCGTCTGGCAGCGTCGCGAGGAACTGGCCGCGATTCCCGCCAAGCCGAACTATTGGGGTTTGCTGATTGTGGCTTACGCCGCAGTTCAGCTCTGTGTAGCAACGCTCGGAGCGGAACTGTTTCTGGCCCGCACGGCGTTCGTCTTCTCGATCATCGGATCGGTCTTCCTGATGGGCGGAACCCAGCTTTTGAAGGCCCTGAGGTTTCCTCTCTTCCTGTTGTTTTTCATGGTGCCTATCCCGGCGGTGATTTACAACATGATTACATTCCCGCTCCAGAAGATCGCCAGCCAAGCCGCCGAGGTTGCGCTGATGCTGATGGGCATTCCGGTATTCCGCGAAGGCAACATTCTGGAGTTGGCGGGCCAACGGCTACAGGTGGTCGAAGCCTGCAGCGGCATTCGATCGCTGCTCTCACTGTCTTTTCTTTCCCTGGTGTACGGGTACTTTTTCGAAAAGCGTACCTGGATTCGCGTGGCGTTGTTCTTTTCGACGGTCCCGATCGCGCTGGTGGCCAACGCCAGCCGCGTCACTTTGACGGGTGTGCTCAGCGAGATCAAGCGGGAACTGGCGCACGGGTTCTTCCATACCGCATCGGGCTGGGTCATTTTTATGGTGGCTTTGATCATCATGGTGGGCTTCCACCAGGCGATCATGCGTTTTCACCAGTATGTGTACGCCCCGCGGCCTGAGGTTGCACAAGTGGATTGAGGAGAGCAATGGAAACTTCAAACGGCAGTCCGCTGAGCTTCTTGAAATCGCGTGCGGCACAGGTGTTGACTGCGGCTCTGGTTTTGCAGGCAACGCTTTTTTACGCTAGCTCCCGCAGCGAAAACATTCCCTCGACCAAGCCTCTGCGCGAATTTCCCGCCCAGATCGCGGATTGGCGGCTTTATCAGGAAGGTTACGTCGATCAGGAAACCCAGGCCGTGCTCAAGGCCGACGACACGTTGACCCGCTCTTACACAGGACCGGCCAGCACGGGCGCCAGCCTCTTCATCGCGTTTTTCAAGACTCAGCGCACCGGCCAGGCGCCGCATTCGCCGAAAAACTGCTTGCCGGGCTCGGGCTGGGAGCCCTCTGCCACAGGCGCGCTCGACGTCGACGTTCCGGGTCAATCGGCTCCGATTCGAGTCAACCGGTACGTGGTGTCGAAGGGCGAATCACAGAGCGTCGTGCTGTATTGGTATCAGTCGCGCGACCGCGTGATCGCGAGCGAATACGCCGCCAAAGTGTACCTGGTGGCAGACTCGATCCGTTACAACCGCAGTGACACGGCGCTGGTGCGCGTGATCGTGCCCGTGGTCGGCCGGGACGAGCAAAAAGCGACCGGCATCGCGATCCGGTTCGTGAAGGACATCTTCCCCGCCCTGCGGCGTCAGTTGCCGGCCTGATGCCGGAGCGGCTGACGTTCACGGCTCCCCTCGACTGCTACTGGCTGCTGGAACCGCCGGAGTCCATCGATTCCCGATCACTCGCCGTGGTTGCGCTGCATGGCTACGGCTCCAACCCGGAAGTGATGATGCGTCTGACGCGAGCCATGCTGAGCGGGGCGCTGGGCGCGCAACACGCCATTGCCGCGCTCCAGGGGCCGTATCCGTTCTATCCGGACACCACGCCCGGCAGCCCGGTTGGTTACGGTTGGATTACTCGGAGCGAAGCCGCAGCCTCGATTCGCCTGCACCACCTCATGTTGCTCCACGTATTCTCGGACCTCGAACGGCGCTACGGGCTGGGTGCTGATCGCCGGCTGCTGGTGGGCTTCTCGCAGCCCGTCGGCCTCAATTACCGCTTTAGCGCCACGCATCCCGATCAGGTGCGCGGCGTGGTTGGCATCTGCGGCGGACTACCGAAGGACTGGGACGACGGCGACTATCGAAGCGTCCCCGCCTCGCTGCTTCACATCGCGCGCTCCGCCGACGAGTTCTACCCGCCTGAGGTCACCGAAAAATACGCGGAGCGCTTACGTCTGCGCGCATCGGACGTAGAGTTTCACCAGCTCGAAGGCGGCCATCGATTTCCCTCGAAAGCCGGCCTGCTGGTCGAGCCCTGGATCGAGCGGGTCTTCCTGTCCGCTCCCTGAGCTTGACTCTGAGCCCGCGGGCCCAACCCCCGGCTGGTGGTACTGCTCCACTGCGATCAGTTCTGGAGCCGCGGCTCCGGCAGATCGCCCGCCGGTTTCCTGGCCGCCAATTCGGTTAGGTGGGCGATAAATGGGCAAAGACACCCTTCTGCCCTCAGCTTGACACCGGCGCCTGGAAGTGCGACAACTATGGGATCTCTTCGCTTAGCTGGAGGTCTGCATGTTCATTCGTCTGATGGCACTCGCGACCTGCGCGTCGTGTCTGCTTGCGCAGGACTATCGCGCGAAGCTCCAGGGAATCGTGACCGATTCCTCGGACGCGTCCGTCGCCGGCGCTAAAATCGTCATCCTCAACACCGGCACAGGGATCACCGCCACCAAAGAAAGCGGCGCCAACGGCGCTTATCTGTTCGATAACGTCGAGCCGGGCACATACACTGTGACGGCGGAATTTGCGGGCTTCTCCCGCCAGGTGCAGGAGAACGTCCTGGTACAGACGCGCGCAGACGTCACGGTGAACTTTAATCTCAAGCCCGGCGCCGTGGTCGAAACGGTGACGGTCGCGGCCGCAGCCGTTACGCTGCAGTTCAACACCACGACCCGCGAGCTGACCGTCGATCGCAAGATGCTCATGGACCTCCCGGTGAAGGCGCGGAATCCGTTTACGCTGGCGCTCCTCGATCCGGCCGTGGTGAGCCGGTACTCGTCGGAGAAGAATCCGTTCTTCATGTGGTCTTCGTCCCAAATGGATGTCGGAGGAAGCACGAGCACGAAGAACGACCTGTTGCTGGACGGAGCTCCGATTCAGGTCGGCCCGAAGGGCTCGTACGCGCCGCCGATGGACGCGGTGCAGGAGTTCTCGATCCAGCAGAACTCGGTCGACTCCGAGTTCGGTCACTCGGCGGGCGGGACAATGTCGGTCTCGATGAAGTCGGGCACGAATGACATCCATGGAACCCTTTACTATTTCGGACGGAATCCGAAACTGAATGCGATTCTCAATCCGACGAACCGGACGAAGAATTTTGTCCGCAACCATATTTGGGGCGGCACCGTTGGCGGTCCGATCAGGAAGAACCGGCTGTTCAACTTTTTCACTTACGAAGGCTGGCGGACGAAGGAACCGCGCGACGCCGTCCGCACGATGCCGACCGATCTCGAGCGGACCGGCGACTTCTCGCGGTCTCTGACTCGCACCGGAGGGCTGCGTACGATCTACGATCCGACCACTACGGTGCTGAACGTGGCTACGAACACGGCCACTCGCCAGCCGTTCGCCGGCAACGTACTTCCGCAGAGCCGCATCGATCCGACCGCGCGGCGCATCATGCAGGATTTGTGGGGTCCGAACAATCCCGGCGACGACCTGACGGGGTCGAACAACTTCCGTGTGTCTTATCCGTGGCCGATGAGGAACGCGAACTTTTCGAACAAGGCGGATTGGAACATCACCGACAAGCTGAAAGTGTTCGGGCGGTATTCGCAGTTCCGCACGACACTCGTTCAGCCTAACTACACTCCCAACAATTCGCCGGCGATGCCGAACGACAACGGCGGGATCATGAATTCCCGCAATGTCGCGGGCGACATGGTGTACACGCTGTCACCGACCACTGTGCTGAATTTCCGCGGCAGTTACTCGATGCTGGAGGACGACTACGACGCGCCGGAGGCTGCAGTCGGCGAGAAGGGCCTGGCGGAATTCTGGCCGAATAATCCGTGGTACGCACCTTACGTGAAGGGCATGCCATTGGTCTACTACCCGAACGTGGTCATCAATGGCCAAACCTCGTCGAGTTTTGGCAAGGGCAGCTACTGGTATCAGCATCCGCATCATTATGCGTTTAGCGGCAAGATGTCCCAGTCGCGCGGCTCTCACTATCTCAAGACCGGCGCCGAGTATCGCTATCACGTGGGCATCGGCATTTTTCCGAACCTGATGAACCTGAATTTCTATCCGGATTCGACCGCGAGCACGTATCTGTCGCCGAACATCGCGCTGAACGGCGACGCTCACGCCTCGTTCCTGTTGGGTGTGCTCGATAATCGCACCACCGCTCGCGGGTTTCCGTTCCAGACCCAACGCGTTCCGTTTTGGGGAGCCTTCATCCATGATGACTGGAAGATCAGCCGGCGTCTGACTCTGAATATCGGACTCCGGTGGGAGTGGGAATCGGCTCCGTACGACGACCTCGACACCTACTCGCGATTCCTGGACCTTGCAACACCGAATGCCGCCATGCAGAAAACGCCGCCCGTCATCCCAGCCGACCTGGTGGCACTGTCGCAGCCCAAGTTCAACGGCGCCTGGGTATTCACCGGCGACAAGAACAGGAAGCCGTTTGAGACCCCAAAGAACATCTTCCTTCCTCGCCTCGGGGCCGCATTCCGGGTCAATGACAAAACAGCTTTGAACATCGGGTTCGCGCGTTACGTGGTGCCGATCGTAACCGGTGGTGGTACTACCAGTGCGAACACCCTGGCAGCTTGCAACTGGTGCTCGGGTTTCAGCCAAAGCTCTACGCCGCTAGCGATGGTCGAGGGCAGGCCGCAGGCGTATTTGCGCGATCCGTTCCCGGCCAATTCCAATCGCGTACAACTGCCGATCGGTCGAGGCCTCGGCGCGTACACCAATGTCGGCAATTCCGCCAACTGGGCCGATCAGAATTATCGTCCTCAGATTAACGATCGCATCAATTTCACGATCATGCGCGAAATCCCCGGCCAGTTCAAAGTGGACGCCACCTGGTTCCTGAATTTCGGACGGAACGTGCCTCACAATCAGGAATTCAACATGTCCGACCCGAACTTGGGTTATGCCCTGAAGGCGCAGCTTTCGCAGAACGTCCCGAACCCCTTCTACAACTACTTGACCCCGGAATTGTTCCCAGGCACGCTGCGCAATCCCGTAACGGTAACCCGCGGAAGTCTGCTTCGACCCTATCCGCATTACGGATCGCTGTTGGCCAACAACTGGGGCGATTGGCAATCGCGGTATCAGGCGCTCCAACTACGCGCTCAGCGGTCGTATGCGGCAGGCGCAAGCATATTATTCGCGTATAACTACAACCAGGAGCGGAACAATGCGTACTTCAACGATATTCAACAGTACGTGAATGACGTATTCTGGCTGGGTTCAAATAACGCGCGCCACCGCTTGACCCTCGCCGGAGTCTACGACTTTCCAATTGGTAAGGGCCGTAAGTTCGGATCTTCCATGCACCCGATCCTGAATGCCGCAATCGGTGGCTGGCAGGTGAGTGGTATTCAGACATACCGCTCGGGTGAGTTCATCCGGTTTGGTGGGGCGGAGGTTACCGGCGATCCGCACATCGAGAGCCCTGGCCCTGGGAAGTGGTTCAACACTGACGCATTCCGGGTGCTGCCCGCATTTACTCCGCGGACCAACCCCTATCAGTATGCTGGTATTACCGGGCCGATATTCTGGAACGCCGACGGAACGATTTCCAAGACGTTCCCGATAAAGGAAAGCTACAAGCTGGAATTCCGCGTCGAGGCTTACAACCTGACCAACTCACTGATGTGGGGACCGCCGAACACGGCGATCGGGAATGCGCTTTTCGGACGATCCACGACACAGGCAACCACCAACCGCGGACGTGAAATGCAGTACACGCTCCGCCTCGTGTTCTAAGCGCTCGTGGGGCAGGTCTCCGGCCTGCCCCCTTCATTCCGAAGCCAGCGCGGCTCGCGGGTCAAGCCGCGTTGCACGATTCGCGGGAACATAGCTGGCAACTCCAATCGAGGCGAGCAGGAAAGCCGCCGTCGCAACATAGGTGATTGGATCGGCCGCCGTGAGTCCGTACAACTGCCCGCTCAATACTCGCGACAACACCGCGGCTCCCGCAAGCCCCACGGCCAGGCCGATCGCCGCAAACTGAAACGACTCGAGGACAATCATGCGCCGGATCGCGGCCGGGCCGGCGCCCAACGCCATTCGCACTCCGATTTCCTGAGTCCGCCGCTCCACGTTGTACGACACGACGCCGTAGACTCCCGTGCACGCGAGCAACAGCGCGAATGCGGCAAAGGCGCCGAGGATCGCCGTGTAGAAGCGCCGTGGCGAAAGCGACTTCTCCAGCAGACTCCCCAGCTCGAACGTTTTGCCAACCGGCTGATTCGGGTCGACGGCCCACACCTCGCGGCGAACCGCCGCAGCCAGCGTCCCCAGAGACGTCGATGAGCGGACCACCAGATCGACTTGCGGAAATGGAAAAACCTGGCTGTGAACCAGGTACAGCTCCGGTCCCGATTCCGCGTGCAGACCTTGGTGCTTCACATCAGAAACGACGCCGACGATTTCGTGCTCGCGCGTCCCTCCGACTCGAACTTTTGAATTCAACGGCTCACGAAGCCCCGCGATCGCGCGAGCCAGCGTCTGGTTCACGATCGCGACGAGCGGCCTCGCGGGTCCGTCCTGAGTGTTGAAGTCCCGCCCGGCTTTCATCTGAATGCTCAGGGTCTGAAAATATCCGGGACTCACCATCCGGACCGCCGCAGTCTGACTGATCGCCGGGTCCGGCGCTTTGCCCGGAATCGAGATATCCCACCACATGTTCCGATCGAGAGGCAGGTTCACCACAAGCGCCGCCGATTGAACGCCCGGCAACCTTTTGACGCGCTCCAAAATCTCATCGAAGAATGCAATCATCTTGGGCCCGCGCTCGCGCCGGTCACCCGGAGCAATTCGCATCGCGGCCACGCGATCGGCATTGAAGCCTGGACTCACGTCGAGCAGCCGCATCAGGCTCCGCATCAGCAGTCCCGAGCCGACCAGCAGCACCAGTGACATCGCGACTTGCGCGACAGCCAGCCCCGCGCGCATGCGCTTGCCGCGAAGACGCGAGGTCGCGCTCCGGCTGCCTTCCCTCAGCCCGGCTGTCAAAATCGACGCGCGTTCCTTCGATCGCGGGCGCCATACCGAAGACCGCAACGGTCGCGCCGCACGCAGCTACTGCGAATGCCAAGACCGGCCAGGAGATCTGCAGCTCTGCCAATCGCGGCATTACCAGCCACTCAGACGCGTTGCGCAGGAGGTCCAGCAATCCGGCGGCAAGAGCGACGCCGAGTGCTGTACCCAGCACGCCCAGCACAACGCTCTCGACGAGCATTTGCCGGATCAGGCGGATCCGGCCGGCGCCCAGAGCCGTTCGAATCGCCATCTCGCGCAGCCGCGTGGCGCCCTGCGCCAGAAACAGATTCGCGAGGTTGGCGCACCCGATCAGCAGCAGGAGACCTACGGCGCCCAGCAACATCCAGAGCGGTGTTCGGACCGGCCTTGTCACACGGTCCGCCAGGGGACTCACATCAGGGGTCAAGCTCCTGAGCGGCGTATTTCCGAGAGACGCTTTGTGAAGCGAATTCACCTCCGCGGCCGCCTGCGCGCGCGAAACGCCGGGCCGGAGCAGCCCGACAACGCCGAGAAACCCTCCCAGGCGAAGAGCGCGCTGATTCAGAACCAGCGGTAGATATACGTCGAATTCGCTCACAACCAACGTGCCTGCCATCGCGAATTCGCGTGTCAACACACCGGCCACGGTCATCGGTACATCGTTGAGCGTAAGCGTCCGTCCGACGATTTCCGCGCTACGTCCAAACCGCCGCTCCCAGAATCCGTAACTCAACAGCACCACCGGTTCGGCTCCCGGCAAATCCTCGCCTTCGAGAAACAGACGTCCGGCTGCGGTCTTTGCTCCCAGCATCTCTAGCAGCGGCTGGCTGACCGGCATGCCGGATAACCGTGCGGGCTCGCCCACTCCCGTCAGGTCGTAGGAGCCGCGCTCATAGAAAATGTTGTACGCTCCGAGACGTTCGAATGCTCCGGCTCCCTTCCGCCATTCCTGAAACTGAAGCATGTAAACGGCATTCATCTTGCCGTCGTCATTCGAACTACGGTTCTGAACGGCCACTAAACGATCCGTGTGCGGAAACGGCAGCGCGCGCAGCACCACCGCATAGACGATGCCGAAGATGGCTGTGGCGCTGCCGATTCCGAGCGCCAGGGTCAACACCGCGACGGCCGTGAACGCCGGATTGCGAATTGCATTTCGAAGCGCGTGCCGCACGTCTCGCGAGATGTCGTCGAGCCAGCGCAAGGGGTGCTCGTCACGGCACTCATCTTTGGCGAGCTCGACCGCGCCGAACTCGCGCAACGCCCGCTGCCGGGCTTCTTCGGGACTGCAGCCTTCCGCCATGTAATCGCGAATCTGCTGATCGATGTGGAATCGCAGTTCCGCATCCATCCTCCGCTCCCACCGCTCTCTATGCCTAGCCATCCTAGATATCAGCATAATCGTACATGCCTAGGCTGTCAAGGTATGGGGACCTCGCGCTACACTAGTCTCCGCATGAAACCGATGTTTCTCCACGCCGTCGAAGCAAATCCTGAGCCGGGCCCCTACGGCGACCTCATCCGTGGAATGCAGCAGGCTGGCCGGGAGTATCCGCAGATCTGGCATCTGTTCGCCTTCCGGCCGCAAGCGACCGGGCACCTCGCCCGCTTCACACAGGAAATCATGCGCGGTCCGGGGCCCATCGAGCCGGGCTTGCGCGAGTTGATCGCGGCCTACACCTCTTACCGGAATGACTGCCCGTTTTGACTGAAGGCGCACGCCGCGGTCGCGGCGGAACTGCTGGGCGACGAAGCTCTCGTTTGGGGTGTACTCCGCGATCTCGAGAGCTCCGCGCTCGGCGAAAAGGAGAAGGCGCTGTTCCGGTTCATCGACAAGGTGAATCGCGAGTCGCCCCGGATCACCGCCGAAGACATGCAGCCGCTCTACGCCGCCGGATGGAACGACGAGGCGATCTACTTCGCCGTCACCGTGTGCGCACTTTTCAATTTCTACAATCGATGGATCGACGCGACCGGCGTCCACGCCATGTCCGAGGAAGCGCACCGCGAGGGCGGCAAACGCACCGCCCTCCACGGTTACATCCGCAAATAGCGCTCAGGCCTTGACCTTCAAAGCGATAATCACCAGCGTATAGAGCGCCAGCGATTCAATCAGCACCAGCCCCAGCAGCAGCGCAAACCGGATCGCCGCCGACGCGCTCGGATTACGCGCCATCCCTTCGGCTGCCGCCGCCACGGCCCTCGCCTGCGCCAGACCGCACAGCCCCGACGCAATCGCCATCGAAAAGCCGGACGTGATCGCCACCCAATTCGTTCCTTGCTGTTGCTGCGCGAACATCGGACTCGCGAAAACGAACAGCGCCATCATTACAAGAAATACGTTTGGATTCATTTCTGCGCTCCTCTTATGAATTCGCCGCAGGAATGAACCCGGCCGTACGCCAGTGGCCCGGGTTCACCCTGGCTGGCGTACACTTCGCCTGATTAGAGCAAGCGCGTCGCAGGAAAGAGTCAGGAAATTTGGAGGGAGGAGTACTGCTCCGGGCAGCCGAACCCGCTCGACCGCCCGGAGTCACAACCGGCTGCTACACAACCTTCAAAATGATAATAACCAGCGTGTACAGCGCCAGTGATTCGATCAGCACCAAACCGAGCAGCAGCGCAAATCGGATCGCCGCCGACGCGCCCGGATTGCGCGCCATCCCTTCCGCCGCCGCGGCCACGGCTTTCGCCTGCGCCAGCCCGCACAGCCCCGACGCGATTGCCATCGAAAAGCCGGACGTGATCGCCACCCAGTTCGTGCCCTGAGAGCCCGGTTGCTGCGCGAACACGGGGACGGCAAGAACGAACAGCGCCATCAACAACAGGAACATCCTCGGATTCATCGTTACACTCCTCTTTATGAAATTGCCCCAGGAGGTGGTTCCCGTCATCCTCAAGCAGCCGGGCTCACACTGAAGGCATGCTACAACGCCGGTATGAAAAGTTAGTGCTCTTGGGCCGTGGCGCCCGCGACATACATCATGGTCAATAACGTGAAAACATAGGCTTGCAGCACCGCGACGAACACGTGCAGCCCCATAAAAACCGCCGGCGCCACCAGCAGCGTCATCTGCAAAAAAATCAATGTGACCTGCTCGCCCGCAAACATGTTGGCGTACAGACGGATCGTGAGCGACAGCGGACGCGCCAGGTGGCTGACGAGCTCGATGGGAATCATGATAATCGCCAGCCACCATACGGGGCCCGCAAAGTGCGCCAGGTAACGCAGAAATCCTTGCGAGGCCACGCCCATGGCGTGGTAATAGCCGAACGTCACCGCCGCCAGCCCCAGCGGCACCTCTGGAAACATCGTGGGCGATTCGAACGTCGGAATGATGCCCAGCAGGTTCGCAAACAGCACGAAAAGGAAAATCGTGCCGAACAGCGCCAGGTACCGCTTGCCGTGCTGCCCCACCTGCTCTTCAGCCTGATCGTGCAGGAACTTGTAGATCACCTCAAACGTGTGCTGCAGTTTGCCAGGGCGATCCATCGACAGCGACGACCGCAACACGGCGAACAGCGCCATGATGATCACCGCCACCAGCACTTCCATCGTCACCGGCGTGCTCCACGGATGCGCCGGATCCGCCGCGTGCAAGCCAACAATCGACAGCAACGAGTTGGCCACGCCCGGGAGGTACTCGTTGAAAAGAGCAGTCAACCACGGCTCATGATGTGCCATAGGTCAGTTCGAAAAGGATCTCCAGCATGACGGCGGCGACGGGCACAAACAGTCCCGCCAAAGCGGCCGTAACACTCAATGAGGAGTATCTCAATATAACATAGCCGGCCACGCCGAGTAGCGCATACCGCAGGCCAAGCAGCACGGCGGTGCGTGCGCGGGGTGGTTTCGTCTGCGCCTGGCCCAGCGCCTCGACGAGCTTTCGCATCGAGCGGAAACTCATGTAGCCCGCGACCGCGCCCAGCGCGAATCCGGCTGCCGCCTGCCAGCCGCCCCTTAGGAATGCCCCCCCGGCGCCTAACGCGGACAGCACCACGATCCAGCGCTCGAGCCGACGCACTATCCGCTCAAGATCCATTGTCTTTCATGTCGCGCTGAAGCTGGCGGATGAGCTGGATGAACCCCGAGGCGATCCCCAGCAGTAGGAAGACCAGATAGAGATAATGCGTTCCCAACCATTTGTCGAGGTAATAGCCGATCACGTACCCCACAAACGTCGACACGGGCAACAAGAACC
>JBOGMR010000812.1:0-11187 GCA_050746825.1 Bryobacteraceae bacterium
AATGCTTGAAGCCATCTTCCTCGGCGGCGATCAGGTCAAAGCCGTTCCCGCGGCGTTGAAGCACGCCGCCTCGGTCAGTGCCGTCGTCTATCACGAGTCCGGCGCCGACGCCTCCTATTGGGAGAAATATTACAGGGGCGTCGTCGAAACCGATAAGAAAGGTTTGCGTGTCGAGTTGGGCGGCTCGAAGGTGAACAATCTCGCCGACAACGCGTTGCTGTTCGGCCTGGTTCCCGGCGCCGCCAATGCCTTTGCCGCCACCTACACCGTCTTCGGCGACATCGTGGTCAAGCAGTATCCCGATCTGGTGCCCAACTATCCGCCCGTCGCCCAGATTCTCGATACCTCTTATATTGAAGCCATCGCCGCGCGCTCTGGCAGCGTGGTTCCGGCGGAACGGCCGAAGTTCATCGCCGAAGAGCGGCTCCAGAGCATCGTCAGCAGGAGATCGTGGCAGATCAACTTCGAGACGGGCAAAGCCGCGTTCACACCCGACGCTCAAGCCGATCTTGAACAATTGCTGCGCGACCTGGTCGTCGCCTCGAGCACGGCCGTCGAAGTCCACGGCCACACCGACAGCGTCGGCAGCCCTGACGCCAACATGCGATTGTCGGAAGAGCGCGCGTTCGCGGTCCGCAAGTGGCTCGAAGACAAGTCGCCCGTGAACTTCCCGTCGGGACGCGTTCGCGTCTTCGCGCACGGCCAGTCCAATCCGGTCGCGCCCAACACGTCGAACGAGGGCCGGGCCAGGAACCGTCGCGTCGACATCGTGGTCGGCACCACCGCGTCGCTATGACGTGGCGCAGGCGCTTGTGATCCTATGAACTTAGGTGAAGCCTTCCAGCCCAACCGCGCGCTCTCGCGCACCGCGATGCAGATCGTCATCGCGACCCAGATAGCGCTCGCGCTCCTGATTTGGATTACCTCTCCGTTCGCCGCGCTTCCCAAGCCGCTCGAGGTGCTGAACGCGCTCGGCAAACTGTGGATGGAGGAAGGTCTCGGTCAGGAGCTCTGGACCAGCTTCGCCATGAACCTGAAGGCTCTCGCCCTCACGGTGCTGATCTCGCTGGGCCTCTCCTATCTCACCGTGCTTCCATTCTTCCGTCCGATCGCCGCGGCCGTCTCCAAAGGCCGCTTCCTCGGACTCATCGGCCTCACCTTCGCGTTCACGCTGATGATCGGCGGCGGACACCGTCTCAAAGTCTCGTTGCTCGTCTTCGGCATGACCGTCTTCTTCGTCACTTCGATGGCTTCCGTCGTCGCCGAAATCCCGCGCTCCGCTTTCGATCACGCGCGCACCCTGCGCATGAGCGAGTGGCAGGTGGTTTGGGAAGTGGTGATCCTCGGCACCATCGACAAAGCGATTGAAGTGTTCCGCCAGAACGCCGCCATCGGCTGGATGATGCTCACCATGGTCGAAGGAATCTCGCGCTCCGAGGGCGGCGTCGGCGCGATGCTGCTCAGCCAGAACAAGCATTTCCACCTCGCCGAGGTCTACGCGATCCAGTTGCTCATCCTGGTGGTCGGCCTCGTCCAGGATCTGGGCATCGGCGCTCTCAAGCGGCTGATCTGTCCCTACGCCGAACTGACCCTGGAGGCCCGCTAATGCCACGTGGCGCAGGCACTCGTGCCTGCCGCGCCGAGACTCGTCTCGGCGCTTGGCGGGGCAGACTTCAGTCTTTCTTTTCGGAGATCCGCTAAGTGCCCTCCTCGCTCCCATACGAAGTCCGCGGCCCCATTCTCAAAGCCGACAACGTCTCACTGACGCTCGGCGGCCGCGCGATCCTCAAGGACATCAGCTTCGAGATCAAAGACCTCTACCGTCCCGAGGCGGTGTGCGGCCAGGTGGTCGGGTTACTGGGGCCATCCGGGATCGGCAAGACCCAGCTCTTCCATATCCTCTCCGGACTGCGCAAGCCGGACTCCGGCTCGGTGCGGATCGGAGAGCAGGGAACTCCCGTCCAGCGCGGCATGGTGGGCGTGGTGGCGCAACAGTATCCGCTGTTCGAGCACCGCACCGTGTTGAGCAACCTGCTGGTAGCGGGCCGCCTCGCCGGCCTCACGCCCGATAAGGCGCGTGACAAAGCCCAGGCGCTGCTCGAGCGTTTCAACCTCGGCGAGTGCGCCTCTCTCTACCCGGCGCAGATCTCCGGTGGCCAGCGCCAGCGCGTCGCCATCACGCAGCAGATGATGTGCAGCGAGGTGCTCCTCCTGATGGACGAGCCGTTTTCCGGCCTCGACTGTATCGCGCTCGATAAAGTCCAGGAACTGATCTCGGAGGTCGCCAACTCGGCCGAGCTGAACACCATCATCGTGGTGACTCACGATATCAGCTCCGCCCTGGAAATCGCCGACACCATCTGGCTGCTCGGCCGCGATTGCGACCCGCAGGGCAAGCTCCTCTCCGGCGCCCGCATCAAGGCCACCTACGACCTCATCGAGCGCGGCCTCGCGTGGCGCAAAGGAATCTCCACCGAGCCGGCGTTTCTTGATTTGCTCAAGGAGATCCGCGACCGCTTCGTCACGCTGTGAGCCGCTATGAATGAGAATCGTCGCTTGCCGGCATCGCAGCCGCGCCCCGCTGGTTGGAGCCGATGCGGGCGAGGTCTTCGCCGAATTGGTGGCGATCGCCGGCGGACGCGAAGCCCGGAGAGCAGGGGAGTCGCCGAGCGCGCCGAGGACCGCGGCAGTCTGCGCTGCGTCCTGAGGGCCCCACCTTTACGTCGCTTCCAATAACGGATATTATGTTTACTTCTGGCGACGGGGCCCGCTCAGTCCACGCTTCCTCATCGCCGCTACTTCAGCTCGATCACAATCAACTCGACCGCGCGGTTCGCCTGCGCCGCATGGACCACCGGACCGGTGCTCCAGGCTGACTGGCCGGCCTTCAATGTCCTGGTCTGGTCCTCGAGGCCCTCGGTCGTCACCTTCAGCTCCACGTCGTCGAGCGCGACCGTGAGACGGCCGCCGCTGAGGTGCTCATGCACCGGCTCGCGAACGTTCGCGCTATATTTGCAGCGGAGTACGCGCACGTATTCGTTTTCGAACTCCACCTTCACGTTCTTCGAGTTCACCTTCAACGGATCGCGTGCGCTCGTACGGGGCGGCTTACCCGATGGCGGCTTCTTCAATTCCACTTCCACGACGCGGGCCGTGCGGTCATTGAGGTTCTCGCCGGTATGCAGCCTGCCGCCGGGACTCCATGCCACCTGCCCCTTGCGCCAGCGCTGGCGGTCGACCTCGCCGTCCTGGTACCGAAGGTCCAACGCGAGCGGGTCGAGATAGATCATCACACGATTTAACTCGTGGCGATGGAGCGGGGTCTTGGTTCGCGGCTGATCGGTCAAAAACAGCACGCGGACAAATTCATTGTCGAGTTTGATGCTGTCGGGCGCTGGTTGAGCGAAGATCGCCGCGCCGCACAGAATCAGAAGAGCCGTGAGTTTCATTCGCCCTCCAGAGAGCCGTTGGCGTTCATAGATTCTCGCCTGCCGGTGACCTACGGCTCATTTTACCGGCGATGCGCATCGCAATTTCGATGGCCTGCTCATAGTTGAGGCGCGGGTCCACCTTGGAGCGGTAGGCGCGAGTGAGGTCGGCGTCGCTGAGGCCGCGCGCGCCTCCGGTGCATTCGGTCACATCGTCGCCGGTCAGTTCGAGGTGAACGCCGGAGAGGCGGCTTCCCTCCCCTGCGTGGACGTCGAAAGATAGTTCAAGTTCTTCCAGAATGTCGGCGAATGTGCGCGTCTTGATGCCGTCGCCGGTGGTGCGCGTGTTGCCGTGCATCGGGTCGCAGCACCAGAGGACGGTCTTTCCGGCGGCGCGGGCGGCGGCGATCAATGGCGGCAGGCATTGCTCCACCTTCCCGGCTCCGAAGCGATGGATGAGAGTCAGGCGTCCGGGCTCGTCAGCGGGATGGAGGATGTCGAGAAGACGGCGCAGGTTTTCCGGAGTGGTCGCAGGTCCGGCCTTAACGGCGATCGGGTTGGCGATTCCGCGGAAGTATTCGACATGTGCGCCTTCCGGATCCGCGGTGCGCATGCCGATCCAGGGCAGATGGGTCGACAGGTTGAACCATCCGGGAGTGCGCGGCACGCGCCGTGTCTGCGCTTCCTCGTAAGCGAGGTGGAGGCCTTCGTGGCTGGTGAAGAAATCGACCCAATTGAGCTCGCTGGCACGGATGCCGATGATGTTCTCGAGGAACCGCAGCGCGTCCCCGACACTGCGTGCGATGCGATGGTAATCGCCGGCGCGAGGGGAGTGACTCGCGAAATCGAACTCCCAGTATTCGGGATGGTGAAGGTCGGCGAATCCACCTTTGACCAGCGAGCGGATGAAGTTGAGCGTGAGAGCGGCACGCTCGTATCCGCGCAGAAGAAGCTGCGGATCGGGCGTGCGGCCGGCCTGGGTGAATTCAGGACGGTTGATGATGTCGCCGCGGTAACTGGGGAGCGAAACATCGCCGCGGGACTCCATGTCGTCGGATCGAGGCTTGGCGTATTGGCCGGCTATGCGCCCGATGCGAACCACGGGACAGCCGGCGCCCTGGATCAGCACGAGGCTCATCTGCAACAGGATTTTGAGCTGGCTCGTGATGGTAGCGGCGTCGCAGGCATCGAAGTCTTCGGCGCAGTCGCCGCCCTGGAGAAGGAAGCGGCGGCCGAGCGCGCAGTCGGCGAGCTGCTGCTTGAGCGCCTGAGTTTCCCACGACGTCACGAGCGGGGGCAGGCGCGCGAGTTGTTCAAGTACCGCTTGAAGATCGGATCCGGACGGATAGACGGGTTGCTGCGTGGCGCGTTTAGAGCGCCACGAGGCGGGAGACCATTCGGTCGCGGTGAGCACGAAAGATTCAGCGTAGCAGGTCGGCGCCGCTCCCTCACGGTCGCGGTTCTGTGTGCACGCGGCCGATATTAGAAGGTGTACTTCAGCGCGAACTGAATGCGACGCGGCTCGTCGGCTTCGTTAATGGTCGCGGTCGATTGGCCGCGCAAACCGCCGGCCGGCTGCCCGAACGCCGGCGTGTTCGTGAGGTTGAACGACTCGAAGCGGAACTGCAGCGCGTGTCCTTCCCACGGCAGCGTGAAGCGCTTGCCGAGAATGAAGTCGAAGTTCTTCGCGCCCGGTCCATACAGCACATTGCGGCCGTTGTTGCCAAAGACGCCGGGGGCGGCGGCGACGAACGCGAATTCGTCGAACCACTTGTCGATGGCCGGATGGGGCAGCGTGCCCGAGCCGATCCGGTTGCCGCGGTTGGTGGTCCCGCTGTTCTGCGTATCGCCGGGGTAGGTGACATCAAACGGGAAGCCCGCGCGCAGGGAGAGGATGCCGCCGAGCTGCCAACCGCCCAGCACCGCGTCAAGTGCGCTGCCCCAGCTTGCGCCCACCGCGCGTCCTCGTCCGGCCGGAAGCTCGTATGTGAAGCTGCCCACAAAGTTGTGACGGCGGTCGAGACCCGAGTTGCCCCGCTCGTTGCGCAGGTCGTATTGATTGGCGCGCCCGCTCAGGTTCTCGTCGAGCGACTCATTGCCTTGATCGATGTTGTGCGACCAGGTATACGAGCTGATAAAGGTCAGCCCCTTGGAGAAGCGCTTCTCCACCTTCGCCACCAGCGCGTTGTAGCTCGAGTTGAAGCCGGGATCGCGCAGCGTGACGTTGTTCCAACGCGGCCGCACGCGCCGCTGATTCTCCGGAATGCTGGGATGCGGGCCGCCGTTGTTGATGTTGCGGCCTTGATACAGATGCGTCGCCTTGGCGCCCTGATATCCCACCGCGACCAGCACGTCGCCGGGCAACTCCCGCTGGACATCGAAGAACCACTGCGAGGCGTATTGGTTCGGGAATTCGTCGCGGCTCCCCTCGATGTTCGTGCCGGCGACGGGCGCAGAAGCCGGAAGCTGGACGGGCGCAAATCCGTTGCGCACGATGGCCGCCGGCACGATGTTGTTGCTGGTGGTGATCACCTCGGTGAAATCGGGCGTCTGGTTGATCCAGCGGGCGCTCTCGCTGGTGATGTAGTCGGCTTCGCCATAGAAGATGCCGGCGCCGGCGCGCACCACGGTCTTGCCGGTCAGGCGGTAAGCGAGCCCGAAGCGCGGAGCAAAATTGTTCAAGTCTTCCTTGCACCCGCAGTCGCGCCCGTCTTTGGGACGCTCGAAAGTTTCGTAGCGCGGATCCGTGCGTGCGACATTGAACTCGGTGAGGAAACGGCTCACGCCCAGGCGGCCAATCGGAGCACCGTCCGGAAAATACGGCGACTGGAACAGCTCCCAGCGCAGCCCGGCGTTCATCGTCAGCCGGCGCGAGATTTTCCAGTCGTCCTGCACATAGATTCCCCAGTACGGCGAGATGGCATCTTCGCTCAACTGGTTGCCAACCGTCGTCTGGCTCGCCCAGCCCAGCAGCATGTCGGCCAGGCCGTTGCCCGTCGCCGTACGGCTCGCAGCGACGTTCGGTTGCTCGGCGGTCATCACTTTGCTGAAGGTGAACAGCCCGCGGCGGAACCGCTGCGCTTCGCGGAACACATCGGAACGCCGCCATTCGACGCCCGTCTTCAGCGTGTGATTTCCGTGTTGCCACAGAAGGTTGTCGTTGAGCTGCAGATTGTCGAGGAAGTTGCGGTTCGGCCAGAAGCTGCGTGAGCCGGTCTCGTTGTATCCGGCGGGAGTGAAGCGCGCGAGGCCATGGTCCTGGCCATCGGTGAAGCCGTCGCCCGGCGCTCCCTTGACGCCAAACTTCTTGTTCAGATTCTCAAATTGCAGCAGGTCGAACTTCGTGGGGTAATGCGTGAACCCGAAGCGGGCTTCATTGTAGAGCGTCGGGGTGATGACGCGCGTCCAGCTTCCCACGAGATTGTCGGACGGCAGGTCGACGGTCTGGCCCAGCGCGCCGCCGAAAGACTCGAGCGGCAGCGGACCATTCTGCTGCTTGAAGTCCCGGCGGATGCTCCACCGGTAGAAGGTGCGGTCTTTGCCGGTGAAGTTGTGGTCGACTTTGATGTCGTACTGGTTGGAGTCGTCCTTGTCGCTCGGGGTGAAGAAGAAGTTGTTGGGCTGGAACTCGCGTCCCGCGACATTCGGCAGCGGATACAAATCGACGATTGCCTTGGTGATCGGATCGAATCGCGTCGCCGGAATGCGATTGCCGGCAAAGGGCTGGCGCGTGGCCGCGGCGGCGGCGCCGGTAGTGGTCATGGGATCGAAAATTCGGTTTCGGTTCAGACCTTCATTCGAGAAATCGCCGCTGCGCGCAGCCAGGCTCGGCACGGTGGACAGGAAGCTCTTGCCGCGGCGAATGCGCGTTCCCTGGTAGCTGAAGAAGTAGAAGGTGCGGTTGTGAATGACCGGCCCGCCGATGGTCCCGCCGTATTGGTTCTGGCGCAGCGTCGGTTTGGCCGAGCCGGAGCGGTTCGCGAAGAAGTTGGTTCCGTCGAACTTGTCGTTGCGCAGGAACTCGTAGACAGTTCCGTGCAGCTCGTTGGTTCCGGATCTTGTCGAGACCACGACTTTGCCGCCCATGCGATACCCATACTCGGCGGAGTTGTTGTTCGTGACGACTTTGAACTCGGCGATGGCATCGACCGGCGGCTTGGTCGCCTGGGCCTGGAATCCGAGAGGCCCGCCCGAGGCGCGCGAGCTGTTGTCAACGCCGTCGAGCAGCACGTTCGTCTGGTACGCGCGCTGGCCGAGAGCGATGAAACCACCTTCGGTGTTGTCCTCTCCGGCAGTGCGCGCGCCGCGGTTGAGCGAGCGCGCCGGGAGCACGCCGCTCGCGAGTCTCGCCAGCTCCAGATAGTTGCGCAGATTGAGGGGCATTTCCACGATGCGCTTTTGCTCGATGACCTGGCCCATCGTGGTCGTTTCGGATTCGAGCAGTGCGGCTGCGGCGGTGACCTCGACGGTCTCCGCGACCGAGCCTACCTTCAGTGTGAAGTCGACGCGCGCGAGCTGATCGACGTTGAGCTGCAGATCGCGTGAGACCGGGCTGAACCCGGACTTCTCGGCAGCGACTCTGTACGCGCCGGTGGGCAGAAACGGCGCCGTATAGAAGCCCGTGTCATTCGTGCTGACGGTCAGGACAACGCCTGTCGCCGTGTTAGTCACTTTGACGGCGACGCCGGGCACGGGAGCGGCCGATGGGTCGGTGACGACGCCCTGAATGCCGGAGCTCTGGGCGAAAACGATGCCGGTGACAACAAGGACCAAAGCGAGGAATTTCATGCCAACATGATGCCACAACAGACTATCAATGCGGCCAACCGCCCCTCACCGTCTCAGCGCTCTGCTACCGGGCCACTACCATCATGGAGTGGTTCCGCGAGTAGACGGTAAAGACTCCCAAGGTCAGACAGATACGGCTAGAATGGTGATCGCGGATGATCATATCGAAGCTAGTTCTTCGAAACTGGCGTAATTTCAGAGACGTTGACGTGTCCCTCTCGGAGCGTGTCTTCATCGTGGGACCGAACGCTTCGGGGAAGTCAAATTTCTTGGACACCATCAGATTCCTGCGCGATATTGCAAAGCCGGGGGGCGGTCTTCAGAGGGCGATCACACAACGGGGTGGTCTCTCGAAGATTCGATGTCTCGCCGCGCGAAGAGAGCCCGATGTTGAAGTTGAGGCAACGTTGTCCGAAGGTAACGGCGAGCCGGATTGGCGTTATGCCATCGGAATGACGCAACAGGTTCGGGGATACCGTCAGCCCCTTCTTCGCTTCGAGAGGGTGTGGAAAGGAGACAAGCTAATCCTTGAACGCCCAGACGCGGCGGACAAAAGGGATGAACTGCGGCTGACACAAACCCACCTCGAACAGATTAGTGCGAACTCGGATTTCCGGGAGATTGCAAGGTTCTTCGAATCGATTCGCTATCTTCATCTGGTTCCGCAGTTGCTCAGGCATCCGGAAGCGTTTCAAGGTCCGCTGTCGGGGGAAGATCCTTTCGGCCGTAACTTCCTCGAGGTTGTCGCCAAAACTTCGGAGAAGACAAGGAAGTCTCGCTTGCGGAAGATCGAGACCGCGTTGCGAGAAGCTGTTCCGCAGTTGAAGAATCTGACCGACACCAAGGACGAAGCTGGAGTTCCTCACCTTGAAGCGGTGTACGAACATTGGCGACCGAACGCGGGCCGCCAACGCGAGGACCAGTTCTCGGATGGCACCCTTCGCTTGATCGGCCTGTTCTGGTCCCTTTTGGAGGGTGAATCTCCCCTGCTGCTTGAGGAACCCGAGTTATCCTTGCACTCGGGCATTGTCTCGAGACTTCCCGGCCTGTTCTACCGGTTGCAGAGGCGTCGAAAACGCCAGATCTTCGTCAGCACCCATAGTTGGGATTTGCTATCGCAGAAGGGCATAGGCGGTGAGGAAGTCGTGCTGCTCACGCCACACCAAGAAGGCACCAGAGTCGAGTTGGCTTCGTCCGTTGATGAGATTCGCGACGCGCTGGAAGAAGGTCTTAGCGTTGCCGATGTCGCACTACCGCGCACGCAACCAGCAGGTCTGATTCAACTCGACGTCTTTCGATGAGTTCTATACCTGTCAATCTGGCCATCGAGGACCAACTCAGCGAGGCCGTGCTGCGAAGATTGCTCGTTGACGCCGGACGTGGATACGCAATTGGAGCCGCCTATGGTCGCAACGGCTTCGGGTACCTTCGACGAACGATTCGTGGTTGGAACCGAGCGGCGAAGGGTATACCCTTCATCGTCTTGGCCGATTTAGATAATGCGGACTGCCCACCGTCCTTGATCCACCAGTGGCTCAGCGTTCCTCAGCGCCCCAACTTAGTCTTCCGGATCGCTGTGAGAGAAGTAGAGGCGTGGCTGCTGAGTGACACAGAGAACTTGGCAAAGTACCTGGGTTGTTCGGCGGACAAAATGCCCCAGGATCCTGACGCTCTGTCCGACCCCAAACGCACTCTTGTCGAACTCGCAAGGCGATCACGATTCTCTGATATCCGTTCTCGAGTAGTACCTAAACACGGGAGTACGGCCACGCAGGGTCCGGACTACACAGCATGCCTATCGGCATTCGTACGAGAGACTTGGAGCTCCGTTGATGCCGCGAGTAAGTCTCCCAGCCTGAGGAGGACTCTGACATCTTTGAGTCTATTCACGCCGACTTGGACGTGATCACCCAGTAGCGAATCGGACACGCGAACGAGCTCGGATTGCGCGCTATTGACTACCAGAACTTCCGCAGTATGGGGCAGTCCGGCTGCCATTCCGAGTCTTTGATTCGCCCGGCCAAAGGGTTCGTTGAAGAGTAGCAACTTGGTCGGATAGAAGGAGTGTACAGTCGACACCCAGGCGGAATTCCGAATTGCCCTTCGAGCATATCCACAAAGCTATTGGACAATGTTCTTCAGCGGACGTATCATCGGCCTACAATGCTGCGTCGCACGATTTTGCTCGCGTTTGTCGCCGCTTCCGCAGCGGCATTGGCCGAAGACGGTTATCGAAAACCATCGCAGGCCATCCTCGATGTGCTGCACATGCTGCCGGAGCCGCAGGTGTCGATCAGTCCGACGCGCGACTACATGCTGCTGGCGCAGGGCGTGAATCATCCGCCGATTGCAGAAGTGGCGCGGCCGATGCTGCGGCTGGCGGGACTGCGGATCGATCCGGCCCGGAATGCGCGGCGCCCGACGTCGACGTATTTCGTATCGCTCACACTGAAGGGCATCGACAACGGCACGGAACGGAAAGTGAACCTGCCCGCCGACGCGCGCATCAGCATGCCCGAGTGGAGCCCCGATGGCTCCCAATTCGCCTTTACCAACGCGGCTGCCGCAACCATCGAGCTGTGGGCGGGCAACGTTCGAACGGGTGACGTTCGGCGTCTCGCGCAGGGTGTGAATACGACGTACGGCGACGCGCTGCGGTGGATGCCCGACAGCCGGACGCTGCTGGTGCTCACGGCGCCTTCGGGCCGCGGAAAACCGCCCGAGGACGGCGGCGTTCCGGTGGGACCGAACATTCAGGAGTCCGTCGGCAAGACTGCGCCGGTTCGAACTTATCAGGATCTGCTCAGTTCGCCGCACGACGAGAAACTCTTCGAGTATTACGTGACCTCGCAGCTCGCGTTGATCGACGCCGCCAGCGGCAGCAGCAGCGTGGTGGGACGCCCCGCGATCTTTGCAACGGCTGTGCCGTCGCCCGACGCCCGTTATCTGCTGATCGCGCGCATCCTGCGTC
>JBOGMR010000813.1:0-4574 GCA_050746825.1 Bryobacteraceae bacterium
GTTGTAGGGCACATAGTAGGAGCTGAAGGGACGCATAGCCGCGGCGCCGAGCCAGAGGTCCCAATTGAGCGTCGCGGGAACCGACTCTTCGGGCGGCGGCTCCTGCAGGCCTGTGGGATGAGTGCCGGGAGTAGTGGAGATGTGGGCTTCGGTCACCTCGCCGATCTCGCCTGACCAGACGATCTCGGCTGCGACGCGGTTGCACTCGTGCGAGAATCCCTGGTTGCCCATCTGGGTCGCGACTTTGTATTTCGCCGCTGCGTCGTGCAGGAGACGCGCTTCCCACGGGGTTCGCGTCAGGGGTTTCTCGACGTAGACGTGCTTACCGCGCTGCATGCAGGCGAGGGCGACCGTGGCGTGCATGAAATCGGGGATGCCGATGGTGCAGGCGTCGATATTTTTCCCTTCCTTGTCGAGCATGACGCGGAAGTCCTTATAGGTACGAAGCTGCTCGAACCTTTTCAGGTTTTGCGCGGCGCGGGCGGTATCCACGTCGCACAAGGCCACGATGTTCTCGGTGCGCGCGGCGTCGTTGAGGATCACGCCGCCTTGCCCGCCGCAGCCGATGGCGGCGACGTTCAGTTTGTCGTAGAAGGGCTTGTAGCCGAGGGCCTTGAGAGACGGCACGCTGCCATAGCCGCCGGCCGGGACAGCGCCGGCCATCAGCGTACCCAAGAAGAAATGGCGTCTCGAAACACGGCCGTGCGACATGGCTTTGTATTCCTCCCCGGTCAGGCCGTCCGAATCTTCAGCAAGGCGCCGGCCAGCAACGCCGTGCTCATCAGGATACCAGCTACAGGTTCCGGCACGCTGGTGACGTTATCGATTGTGAAGGTGTCGAATTCGAGCGACTCGGTGTAGACGCGCACTTCCGTGATTGGCTGATCGGGGGAATAGTAGCTGATTCGATCGTTAGGACCCCAGATGCAGAATTGCGCCTGCGTGTTGCCAAACGGGCAAGAGCCCGGCACCGTATGGAAAATCACGACGCCATTGACGAATTGCACGGTCAGCGCTTCCGCGTAGGTGAATTACGCGCTGAAGTAATTCACAGGAGTCGTGAAATCGATTTCCATGATGGCCCCCGGGTCGTTGATGGCGACGTTGGGAGCGCTGGCCGGCGGAAAGATTGGGCTCAGGCTGATGCCTTCGGTCTGCACCAGCGCATTCGAAAACGTGACGCCCTGAGCGGCGTAGGAATTCGCGGCGTCCGTACCGTCGGTGAGGTTGTCGAAGTTGGTGTCCACCACAGCCCCGAAGCACGTTCCCGCTGTAGAAAACAGCGCAGTCAGGAAAAGCAACCGGCTAGCTCGGATATGTTCTCCGAATTCGCATTATTGTGCGGGCGGCGTTCCGGAATCACCCTGGCCGGAGAAGGAACCCAGATCGCCCTCGGGATCCTCGTCGTCGGGCGTTCCGGCTGCGCCCTGGCGAGGGACGGCGGCTCCGCTGTTGATGGCCGCATTCGCGCAGGTGTCAATATCGTCGCTGCAAACTCATGCTCGCCGCTCCCTGACGATCGCAGCAACTCATCTCCCCTGCGAGAGCATGAGCCGGGCCTGGTCAAGATTTCTTCTTGCGTTGGCGCCGTTGGGATTGCTTAGAGCGCGTTCGAAATGCGCGACTGCCTCGGCGACGCGTCCCTGATTCGCCAGCGTCGAGCCCAGGCTGTTGTAAGCGGCCGCGTTCTGCGGGTCCAGTGCCAAGGCGCGTTGGTATTTGCGAATGGCCGTTGAAGATGTCGTCGAGCTCGCGCAGACGGTTGGATGACCACGTTCGCGGGCGCGACGCCGGGCACGCAAGCCGAGCAGAACGCCGCGGCCGCCCATCGGCGCTTCGAGGTACTGTGCACCCAACTGCACGGACATGCGCCCCGCAACTTCGCTCATCGGCGTGAGCAGAGGGAGCGAGCCCGTCCTGTATCCGGACGGCTGCGGCTCCTTCACCTTAGCGATCAGATCGGCTTTGCGCCAGACCGCCTCGGCGCCTTGCGCGATGTCCGCGCCGGCCTGCATATATTCGCGGTCCGTGATGGAGCTGCCCAGACCGGCTTTGGTCTCGACGGCCACCTCGTGGCCGGCTTCGCGCAATCTCCTGGCAGCCTGAGAGGCCGCCGCGGCCCAAGGAGCCGCCCCACTTCTCAGTCGGCCGGGACGGCGCCGGCGGGCAGCAGTTCGCCCTTCTCGAGGTGTCGCGTGCTGCTGGCAAAGCGCGCGGCATGAGGATCGTGAGTGACCATCACGACCGTTTTGCCGAATTCCTTATTCAGCCTGGACAGAATCGTCAGAATATCCTGAGCGGAAGCGGCGTCGAGGTTGCCCGTCGGCTCATCGGCGAGAATCAACGCAGGGTCGGTCACGATCGCTCGCGCAATGGCGACGCGCTGTTCCTGACCTCCGGAAAGTTGTCGCGGAAAATGATTCAGCCGGTCGCCGAGGCCGACCAGCTTGAGCGCAGTGGCGGCGTGTTCGATGCGCTCCTGTTTCTTCAAACCCGTCAATTTCAGCGGCAGCTCGACATTCTCGATCGCGGTGAGCACTGGAATCAGGTTGAACGACTGGAAAATAAACCCGACATTTTCATTGCGCCAGCGAGCGATGCGGCCGTCGCTCAATTGACGGAGATTGTGGCCAAGCACTTCGATCTCGCCCCCGCTCGGCGAGTCCATCGCTGCGATGAGATGCAGCAACGTGGACTTGCCGGATCCGGACGGTCCCATCAGCGCGACGAAATCGCCTTTCTGGATCTCGATATCGACGTCTTTCAAGGCGACTACATGAAACTCTTCACGGACGAATTCTTTGGTCAACTTGCTCGCGCGAATAATCACGTCGCTCATTTTGTAGTCACCTTGTTTCCGTCCTTGAGATCCTGCGGCGGATTCACGATGAGATCCTCTCCACCGGCGAGCCCGTCTTCGATACGAACGCCGTCGCGCGTCGAGCCGCCCGTCTTGACCGGGCGGCGGACGGCGCGGCCACCGAGCGCCACAAACACCGCGTCGCCCCGCACCGCCGCGGCGGGCACGACGATCACCGGCTTTGCCGGAGCGCCGCGCTGCACGGGCTTTTCGTCCGCCAGAAACGCGACGTTCGCATTCATTTCCGGGCGCAAGTAATCGTCCGGCTTCAACACTTTCACTTTCACTTGTACGGTGGCCTTCTGGCGATTCGCTTCCGGCGAGATCTCGTCGATAACCCCCTCGTACTTGCGGTCGGGGAATGCGTCTGTGGTGATCACACCCTTCTGGCGCGGCCCGAGTTTGGCGAAGTCGTTCTGGCTGATGTCGAGCTCCACCCGCAGATCGTTGAGGTCCGCAAGCGACACAACATAACCCTTGGCGCCGCGGTCCCCCACGAAGCTGGTAGTGACGAACTCGCCTTTCTCCACCGCACGCTCGAGAATTGTGCCTGTGACGGGCGCGCGGATCACAGTGTTCCGGTGTTGGGTTTCGTAGAAAGCGACCGAGCCGCGAGCCTGCTCGATTTGTCCGTGGATGGCGTCGATCTGCTCGCGTCGCGGGCCCAGGCGGACGAGTTCATAAGTCTTCTGGAGCGACGCGACGCGCGACACCTGCGCATCGAAGCGAGCCTGGGCATCGTCGAGTTGCTGGCGCGCGAAGACCTTTTGTTCGACCAGTTCGCGGGTGCGCTTCAGATTCACCTCGGCGTTCACCTGATCCGCTTTGGCGACGTTCAGATTCGCAAGAGCCGCGGCGATCTCCTCGGGTCTCGATCCGTTTTGAAATTCCTGGAGACGCGCGTCGAGATTCGCAAGTTGCCCGCGAGCCTGCTGGAGCTGGGCGCGGTACTCGTCATCTTCCAGGCGCACCAGCACCTGGCCCTCTTTGACTTTGTCGCCCTTGTCGACCCCGATCCAAGCCACTTTGCCGAGGACTTTTGACGCAACCTGAATCTTGTGCGCGGCGATGATGTAGCCGGTGGCGTTGAGAATGACGCCTGCCGGCAGGGCGCCGTCCGGCGCGCCGGACGCTTTGACGCGCACCGTTTCGACGAGCATCGCGGCATTGGCTCTCTCATAGAAAAAGCGGGCCGCACCAAGCAGCAGGAAAAGGAGCACGCCGCCGATAATCCAGCGCGTGGCCCACCGGGACGGCGCGGGCTCGCGCTGCGATCGATCGATCCGAAGATTTTTCAGCTCGGTTTCCATCAGATTTGCCGCAGAGCGGTGAGGATTTCTTTTTTGGCGGCGTTCCTGGCCGGAAACAATCCTCCCAGCGCGCCAAGCATCATCGCGAAGGCAACACCGGCGGCCATGATAGCCGGGCTCACGCGGAAGTCGAACGCGATCTCGCTGAACGTGGCGAAGTTCATCATTCCGGTCGTCATACCGTTGAGCGGCAGCACCAGCAGGCATCCAATGATCCCGCCGAGCGCCGAGAGAAACAGCGACTCCGCAAGGAAGCTCAGCAGGATGCTGCCCTTCGAAAAACCGAGCACGCGCAATGTGCCGATCTCCCGCGAACGGCGCGCCACTGCGGCGTACATCGTGTTGGCGGCGGCGAAACCGCTGCCGACCGCCATGATGATCGAGATAAATAATCCGAGATATTG
>JBOGMR010000814.1:0-4256 GCA_050746825.1 Bryobacteraceae bacterium
TCCCCACACTGGTCCACGCCGAGGGCTTGGCCGAGCGTATGGGCGACATTGTTTTCAGTTGCTCGGGAGGCGCTCCGGGCAGCGTTGTCACGGGAAATCTGACCTTCTTTCTTTCCGTGAACGTGACGAACCGGGTTTCATCCACAAACGTCCTCGATACGCGGCTGACGGTGAACACGGGTTCCGGACCGGTGGCGGCGAATGTGCCGGGCACGCTCACTTCGACGAACGCGGTCGCATATAACGGGCTCTCGTTCACCGTTCCAGCTTCCGGGCAGGTTGGGCTGAGGTTGACGAACCTTCGAGGAGCGGCGAATGTGCAGGGGATTGGCGTCGACCAGCCGATACGAGCGGCGATCGCGCTGAACGCGTCGAACCTCGCTATTTCCAGCAGTAATGTAATCGTCGGATTCTCGAATCGCGGGATGCTGGCCACGTACGCAACCTCCGGCATCCGCTGTGCCGGTTCACCGTTGCCGCCGACTCTCAATCTGGAGAGCCTGTTTCAGGCGGGAACCCGATTCGCCTCCACGCGCGTGACGGAAGGCTACGCCGATTCGTTCCGCGTCAAAGAGGCTGAGGCGGATTCCGGCGTCCGGATCATCGCGCGCTTCACGGGAATGCCGAAAGACGCGCGCCTGTTTGTGCCGGACGTGATCGCGGGCAGCGGCGCCGTTCAGCCGACATCGGGCGGCGATCTGGGTCTGGCGCGCGCGGTGGGAATCTATGCTCCGGCGGCCGTGGGGTCGCTGCTGCTCGCTCGCGTCACGGGAGCGGACAGCAACGGAGGCGGCGGCAGGCCGGTGTATACGCCCGGTCCGGCGGGGTCGGGCGCAGCCGTTCTCAATGCGGTCAGCGAGATCACGCTCGCGAACGGAGCGGGCTCGGCCGTCTACGAAGTTGTCGATTCGAATCCGAGCGTCCGCGAGAGCGCCCAGTTTCCAACGTTCATCGGACTTCCGCCGATCACCGACGGAACCAACGCCGTGGCGCAGGAAACGGTCATGCTGGCGCCGGTCTCGACGGTCGCCTCGGCTTCCGGCAGTGCATCCATCCCGCGCTTTGCGGCAACCGCACCGGCTTCGGATTGCACCGAGCTACGGGATTGCGACGCGGCTTATTTTCCACGGCTGGTCGTGAACCAGACGCCAATCGAGTACAACGTAACGCCTGCCTCGACGTTTCAGACACGCTATGTTCAAGTGAGGAACGAGGGCGGGGGCTTGCTGGATTGGAAAGCTGCGATTTTCTATAAGACTGCCACGAACTGGCTCACCGCCGATCCGGCGTCGGGCACTAACAATGGGACCGTAAGGGTGGATGCGTTTCCCGCCAGGCTCGCGGTTGGCTCCTATGAGGCGACGTTGCAGATCGATGGCGGGCCGCTGGTTGGAAGCAAGACGGTACCGATTACATTGACGGTGACTGCGGCGCCCGCACCGCAGCCCGCGCCTCCGCCGCCAGCACCGGCTCCACCCAAGGTGAGCGTGCGCGGAATGTTTAACCTGGCGCGGCCGGAGTCGAACGTGATTGCTCCGGGGTCTCTGGCGACGATTCGCGGCGAGAGGTTGAACGGCAGTTCGGTCGTGGTGACGCTGGACGGCATTCCGGCGACGGTGCTGTCGCCGGGCGCGGAGAGAATCGACGTTCACGTTCCGGCCGCGCTGAGCGGAAAGAATACGGCCCGGCTGGAGGTGGCAGTGGATGGAGAAAAGAGCGCGCCGTTCACCGTGTCGCTGGCCGAAATTGCGCCCGCGATCTTTCCCGGCGGACTGATCAACGAAGACGGCGCCGCCAATGCCGAGGCCACGCCCGCGTTGACTGGAAGCGTTCTTCAGATTTACGGAACCGGGGTTCTGGCTCCTGTGCCGGGACCGGTGACGGTGAAGCTGCACGATCGTTTTCTCACTCCGCTATGGGCCGGTTTCGCGCCGGGCTTTGCCGGTCTAAACCAGATCAACGTCTCGATTCCGGAAGACCTGCCGACGATGACGACGGAGGTGTTGATTTGCGGCCAGCCCGCGCAGGCGGCAGAGCCGCCGGTCTGCAGTGTGCCGGCAAAGGTGACTCTGCGCCGGGTGGAGTAGTGGCGCCGGATCGGATCGGGCAGGCGGGTGGTGCAAGATATACTGGGATTATGGCGACGGCGATTGCACTTGTAGAACCCGCAAAGAACGAGTTCCTTGCGCAACTCGAGAGCAAAGCAGGACGACCGAATCATTTCTTTCGCACGATGGCGCACCGTCCGAAGGTGCTCGAGGCGTTCGTACCGCTGTACGGCGCCATCATGGGGCAGGGGCCGGTGGACCGCCGCACGAAAGAGCTGGTCTACCTCACGGTAGCTTTCACGAACGAATGTGCGTACTGTTCGGCTGCGCACGTGGCGACGGGTAAGAAAGCCGGGGTCACCGAGGAAGAATTGCACCGATTGAGAGCCGGAACCGGCGAAGGGTTCAGCGAATCCGAGCGCGCGGCAATCCGCTACGCACGGGAATTAACCCGCAGGGCGAAGGCTGACGAAACCCGGGCGGATCTCGACCGGCATTTTACGCAGGAGCAGGTGGTCGAGATTACTTTGGTTGCGGCGATGGCGAATTTCACGAACCGGTTCAACAATGGTCTCGGGCTGCAGCCGGAGTCGTAACCGCCGCCGGCCAGCGAATCATTTTCCAGATTTACCTGCCGGGCTTACGAACCCCTTTCGAGACACGGAGTATGATGGAAAGGAATTCGGTTCGGACAGCGCAGCCATCGGGCAGCCCTGGCGCTGGCTGCGCGATCTTCGGGAGGCCGGGTATGAAGTTCCGCATTCTGCTTGTACTGGCGCTCAGCGGATCGGTCGTCTCGGGACAACCGCTGGGCTCGCTGAAAACCGTCATCGTTCCCAAGCCATCCAACTTGTCCAAGTATGTCAGGGACGAACGCGCGCTGATCGCTCTCGGCAAGGCGCTGTTCTGGGATGTGCAGGCATCGAGCGACGGCCGCGTCGCGTGCGCAAGTTGTCATTTTCACGCCGGCGCCGACCATCGCGCCCAGAATCAGCTTGCGAACCGCCGGGGTTCGTTCGCACCCAATTACACGTTGACCCTGGACGACTATCCCTTTCATAAGCTGGCGGACATCACGAACAATCGGTCGACAGTTTTGCGCGACAGCGCGCAGATCGCGGGTTCATCCGGTCTGTTCCGGCGTCTGTTCTCCGACATCATTCCGAACGCAGCCGAAGAAGACGGGGTCGACACCAGCGACGCGCCTGCATTCAGCCTGGGCGGCATCAATGTTCGCCGTGCGACCACTCGCAACACGCCCACCGTCATTAACTCAGTTTTCTACCACCGCAATTTCTGGGACGGCCGCGCCAGCAACATCTTCACCGGAGCGACGCCGTTCGGCGAGGCCGATCTGAGAGCGAACGCGAGGGTTGTGAGCAACGGGCAACTGGTCGCCGAGTATGTGCGGGTCGATAACTCCAGCCTGGCGTCGCAGGCCGTTGGTCCGGCGCTCAATGACGTGGAGATGTCTTATGAAGGACGGACGTGGCCCAAGCTCGGCAAGAAGCTCCTGGGACTTCGACCGCTCGCCCGGCAAGGAGTCGCTCCGGATGACAGCGTTCTCGGTTCTATGGCAAATCCGGAGGGTTCGGGCCTGTCGGCGCCGTACACGTATCTGGCGCTGATTCAAACCGCGTTTCACCCCGAATACTGGAGTTCGAAAAGCCTGCTCGATGCCGGCGGAGCGCTGCTGGCAGCGAGGCTCGAAGGCGCTTCGAACACCAGCGAATTCACTCAAGCGGAGTGGAATTTTTCCGTATTCTGGGGTCTGGCCGTTCAGGCCTACCAGGCGACTCTGGTTTCCGACGACTCGCCGTTCGACCGTTTTTCGGAGGGCGACGGCGAAGCCCTTGGCGCCCTGGAACAGAGAGGCCTGAATTTGTTCCGGGGCCGCGGCGATTGCGACGACTGCCATGGAGGCGCGGAGTTCACGGCTGCGTCGTTCGCCAACATCACGCGTCAAGGGGCGGTGCAGCGGCGCGGGAACGGCGCTTTCCGGGACCGGGGGTTCTTCCGCATCGGCGTGCGGCCGATCGACGAAGACCTCGGCGTGGGCGGCAAGGACGACTTCGGACAGCCGCTATCGCTGTCGGTCGCTCAGAACGCTTCAGCTCAAAACAGCATCGAAGGGACTTTCAAGGCGCCCACGCTCCGCAATGTGGAATTCACAGGACCCTATTTCCACAACGGTGGACAGGCGACGCT
>JBOGMR010000815.1:0-3391 GCA_050746825.1 Bryobacteraceae bacterium
CTCCCAGGACCTCAGCGTCCACGGCTCGCGCCAGGAATGCCTGGTATCTTTCGTCCGTAGTAAATTGAATCCGAAGTTCGCTTCCCGCTGTCGCATTCAACGAGTGCGGATGTTCTTCGGTTTTGAAGCCTTGCTCCTGCAGGTGCACTGCTAAGTCACAACTTCACCCTACATCTGTGCCCGTGGCCATAAACGGGTCAACCTTCGCCTTGCTGTTTAGCGCTGCCACGCTCTATGGACAGCCGTATACCACCTGGAAGGATTACGCGGGCGGGTCCGATTCCATGCAGTATTCCGCGCTCAAGCAGATCACCAAAGGCAACGTGAACCTGCTCGAGCTGGCGTGGTTTCATTCCTCGCCCGGCACTCCCAATGCGTTCAATCCGATCATTGTCGACGGCGTGATGTATGTTCTCGAGGGTGACCGGTCGATAGCCGCAATCGACGCCGCCGCCGGAAAGCCGATCTGGTCAGACCCCGGTTGAGGGAAATCCGGCAGACCGCGGCATCAACTACTGGGACAGCGAAGACCGTTCGGATCGTCAAGGCACCCAGATGGCGATTGCTCCAGGGCACCGGACCAAACGCGTTTCGTTGACGGCTCGTGCTTTGCTCTCGACTTCAGCGCGGGCGAATCTGAGTTCGCGCGGCCCCAAGGACGCTTCGCTTCCTCTGGACTGGCATCAGCATTGAATTCTATCGGCGCCGACGCTGTGTTCAAGGCATTGGTGGAGTAATCAACACGAGTGTCATCTGATGGATTGTTGCCAAATGGAGCAGACTCTTATTCAAGACGATGGCTCGGCCGAAGACCGGCTCGCTTCATGACGAATTACTTGCGGGTGAGGACTGCCGCGCCCGGATTCAGGACCACCTTGGTTGGAGCCTGCTTCAGGGTCAATGAGAAAGCCGCAGGCTCGCTCGAGGTTCGGACCCAGTGAATGATCGGCTTGGCCCGGCCGAACTGAATCTCGATCGGCACTAGCGCGCTGAACTCGTCATCGACGTCGCTCTGTGTGACCGAGGCGGTCAGTCGCAGCGCGGGCGCTTTGCCGCGTACAGAGTGCGTCATTTGAAACGATGGGATGCCGGTCGAGTAAACCCACTGGTCGAAGAAGGCCTCGAGCTTGGAGTCCGGCGATTTTTCCGGAAGGAACTGTGAGGCGGTGAGGCGCAGGTCTTCGGAACTGGCTCCGGCGCCTTCGAATCGCCGCCGGAATTCACCGAGCATCTTGTCGAAGGCTTCATCGCCCATGCGGCGCCGCAGCATGTGAAGAACCCAAGTGCCTTTGCCGTACGTGATGGTGCGCCAGGCGCGTGCGTTTTCCGGATGGAAGAGCCGCGTGCCCATGGCGAGAGGGCCCGTCGCCTCTACGGTTTTTTCGTCTTCCGTCTTGATCAGCAGGTCATCGCGATAATCTCCCAGCGCTTCTTCGAGGGCCCGCAGTCCTTTCCGTTTTTCCAGATAAAGCAGCGACGAGTAACTAGCCAGCGCCTCCAGGATCCAATCGTCCTGATAGCTCTTCGAAGTGACGACGTTGCCCCACCACTGGTGCGCGGCCTCGTGGGTATGCAGGAGCTCGTTGAAGAACTTGCGCTGGCGCTCGCCCATCGCCACGACAGGGCGGTCGCGGGCCCCCAGATAGGACAGCGTGGACAGATAAATCAGGCCGGGGAAGCCCTGTCCGAAGGCCCCTGGGATTGGTGTCACCGTAAGAAGCTTCTGCGGCGGCGGACCGAAGCGTGCCGACATGAATTCCATCGCCGACGCGACTTCGACAGCCAGCTCCTGCAAGCGAGCCAGTGGGTTGGGCGCCGGCTGCGGCGCCTCCGCCGGCGGCGGAATGCTGGTCTGCAAGGACGGACGGCGCCCCATTCGAGGCGGCCACTCCGGCAAAGAGGATGGCAATGGATCTCGCGGCGGCCTCGGCTGCAGGGCACGCTCGACGGTCCGGTTGGCGTACACCTCGACGGTGTAACCGCCGCGAGACACGCTCGCTTTTTCGAACTCACCCAGGTTGAAGCCCACCAGGCGCACTTCCGTGTTCGTCTTTCGCGTGGTGGTGCGCCATTCACCCTCGGTCTGATCAGAGACGACGTCGCCTGAAGCGACCAGATCCAGATCTTTGGGATACCGGAAAGTCAATTCAAAATGCGCGCGCTGAGGAAGACGGCTCGGATACCAGTTGCCGCGTGACCGGACCGCGAACACGCGGTTGCCGACATTGAGCACCACCGGACCTTCATACCGGATCTCGACCTCGTATTCGCGCCCAGCCTCAAGCGGCCGCGGTGAAATCAGCAGGAACAGGTCGTTCCCGGTATTGCGGATGACGTTGGAGCGCAGCGATTCCCGTGCCAGAATCTCGGCGGGCTCGCTGTCGATCGTCGCTGCTGTGACGCGCAAGTGCCCGGTGATATCGAACGGGAACACGCGCTCCGCGGCCGAGGGAACCATTTTGACGCGCGCGACGGCCTGCATTTCCAGATCCGGCGGTTGCAGTGTCGCGTTAATTCGAAAGTCTTTGAGTTTGAACTCGGCGCTTGGACGGCTCTGATTGCGCATCGATCGCGATTCAAACGACGTCCACGTGTCGAACCAGACCCGGTTTTCCCGCGAACTGGTTTGCCCGATCGCGATCTGCTGCGCAGCGCGCGGGTCGAGGACGAGATCAAAATTTCCGAGCTTGCGGCCGGCTACGGCGGCGAAAAAAAGCCCGAGCGACTGGCGGCGCGTCGAAAGCAGATCGAGGGCGAGGCGGCTCGCGAAGCTGGCGGCCAGATTTCGCACCACACTCTGCCAGGCGGGCGCGAGAAGGAGGGCCATTTCCGGCGACTTCTTAACTTTGTCGCTCTCGCGGAGCTGACGCGTTAGATTCTCGTAAGTATCGTCGGTAAAAACAAAGACCGCGCTTTGAAAGTGTTCGTTGAGGTTGGGTGCGCCGGTATAGTTGGCCATGGACTGCCGCTCACCCTTGGTCGGCGGCAGCACCAGCACCTCGGCGTCCCCTCCGTCGACATCGGCAACGAACACAGCCGTTGTGCGAACACCGCCTATTGGCTTGGTAAAAATGAGAACGCCGTCTGTCAGGTAGATGCGGAGGTCTTCCTTGATGATGGAGAGATCGCGTACGCGATAGCACTCTTCCCGATCCAGTTCAACGCTGTTGATGCGCTCGATGAGTTCGGAGCCGGTCGAGCCGGGCGCGGAGGCCGCGAATACCAGGGCGAGCGTTAGCGGCAAACACGCTCGAAGCACGGGACCTCTCAGGCTGCCTTCGCGATCGGCAGCGGGTTGACCTTGGCCAGGCCGAAAGTTTCCAGCAGGCGGATCACAGGCCAAGCCGGATCGATCTCCCAGGAACGCAGCGAAAAACGCGCCGATGTGGGG
>JBOGMR010000816.1:0-4320 GCA_050746825.1 Bryobacteraceae bacterium
ACCCACTGCCGCGCAAGCTGGTTCTGACGACCCTGACCGATGAGGCCAAGCCGCAGTACACCGCGATCTTCACCTGGAACCTCGCTCCGTCGTTCAACGATGCGGCGTTCAAGTTCGTTCCGCCGAGCGGCGCCGGTCGCGCCGCGCTGCCAGAGATTCCCCGGACCGCCGGGAAGTAGGAGATTCAACCCATGACACGTATTTTTCGATTCTCGATCACCATTATCCTGGCGCTGCTGATCACTGACATCACGGCCTTCGCTCAACGAAAAGGGGCGCACGCCCGCAGTTCATCGCGCACGAGCGTTTCCAACAAGAACACCAACGTCAACCGGAACAGGAATGTCAACCGGAACACCAACATCGACGTTGACCGGGACATTGACGTTGATGTGGACGTCAACCGGCACGGCGGGTGTTGTTATCGTAGCGGATGGGGAACCGCAGCCGCAGTAGCCACAACCGCCGCAGTCACCGCCGCCGCAGTGGGATCCATTGTCAATACGTTGCCGCCCAGTTGCTCAGTCGTCGTCGCGAACGGCTTCACCTATCAGCAGTGCGGGAACGTGTGGTATCAGCCGCAGATCACAGGGTCGTCAACCACGTACGTCGTCGTCAACGCGCCGCGATAGATGACAACGGGGCCGAATGATATGAATTCAAAGAAAAATGGCCTGACGACGCAGAAAAAGGCGGACGGCTCCGTTCTGCCGTTTCCACCCACGCCATCTGCCAGCAAGGCAGGCTATACGCTTGCTGAGTCGACGCATAAACGCCGCGAGGAACCCAGCCGGCTGCCAGCCGATGCGCCAAACATTCTGATCGTGCTGCTTGACGATGTCGGTTTCGGACTGGCGGACACGGTTGGCGGCGAAGTGAAGACGCCCGCCTTCAGCCGCATTGCCAAAGAGGGCATCTGCTACAACACGTTCCATACCACCTCGATCTGCTCGCCGACGCGCGCCGCTCTGCTGACCGGCCGCAATCACCACCGGGTTCATTCGGGCACGATCGCCGAGCGCGCGGTGGACTGGGACGGCTACACGGGGGTGATCAGCAAGGACACCGCGACGGTCGCCGAGGTCCTGCGACACTACGGTTACAAGACATCTGCCTTCGGCAAATGGCACAACAGCCCCGCCGACCAGACCACCGCCATGGGGCCGTTCGACCGCTGGCCCACCGGTCACGGTTTCGATTACTTTTACGGGTTCATCGCTGGAGAGACATCCCAGTGGGAGCCGCGGCTGTACGAAAACATCAATCCGGTGGAGCCGCCCAACGATGAAAAGTATCACCTCTCCGAAGACCTGGCGGACAAGGCGGTGTCGTGGCTGCGCAAGCACGAGGCCTTTGCCCCAGACAAGCCGTTCTTCATGTACTGGGCGTCCGGCGCGGCGCACGGTCCGCATCACATCTTCAAAGAATGGGCGGACAAGTACAAAGGCAAGTTCGACGACGGTTGGGACAAGTACCGGGAGCGCGTGTTTGCCCGCCAGAAGAAATCGGGTTGGATCCCGGCGGATGCCGAATTGACGCCCCGCGCCGAAACGATGCAGGCATGGGATGACATTCCCGAAGCGCAGCGGCCGTTTCAGCGACGCCTGATGGAAGTCTTCGCCGGATTTCTGGAGCATGTGGATACCCAGGTTGGCCGCATCCTGGACGAGTTGGATCGGCTTGGGAAGTCCGAAAACACGATCGTTATCTACATCTTCGGCGATAACGGTTCAAGCGCCGAAGGACAGAAGGGTTCCATCAGCGAACTGCTGGCGCAAAACAATATTCCCAATACTGTCGAGCAGCAGTTGGCGGCGCTCGAAAAGCTCGGCGGTTTGGCCGTTCTCGGTACCCCGAAGACAGACAATATGTATCACGCGGGCTGGGCATGGGCCGGTAACACCCCGTTCCACCACACGAAGCTGGTGGCGAGTCATTTCGGCGGTACGCGCAACCCGATGGCGATTTCGTGGCCCCGACGCATTAAACCCGACGGCAAAATGCGAGGGCAGTTCCATCACGTTAATGACATTGTTCCCACACTCTACGAGATTCTCGGAATACCCCATCCCAAGGTCGTGGATGGTTACGAGCAGAAGCCTATGGATGGCGTGAGCCTGGCATACACGTTCGACCATCCGGAAGAACTGACGCGAAAGAAGGTGCAGTACTTCGAGAATAACGCTAGTCGAGGCATCTACTCCGAAGGATGGTACGCCTGCGCTTTTGGTCCGTTCGTGCCGTGGGATACGCCCAGCACCGCGAAACGCCTGGCGACCTGGGACGCCAACACCGAAGAATGGGAGCTCTACCAAATCGACAAGGACTTCTCGCAGGCGAATGATCTGGCGAAGGTTCACCCCAAGAAACTTGAGGAATTGAAAAATCTCTTCAAGGAGGTCTCGCGGGACAATCTGGTGTGGCCAATCGGCGCGGGCTTGTGGCTGCGGATCCATCCTGAGGACCGGATCGCGTCACCCTACACCAAGTGGCGTTTCGATGCCTCCACCAACCGAATGCCGGAGTTCACTGCTCCCGGCTTGGGGCGGCAGAACAGCCACGTGGAGATTGCGCTCACGGCGCCGAAGAACGCCTCGGGCGTTCTGTATGCGCTTGGCGGTTTTTCGGGCGGAATCACTTTGTTCATGGACAAGGGGCATCTTGTCTATGAGTACAACATGCTGATCATCGAGCGTTATCAAGCGCGCAGCGCGACCATGATCGCGCCGGGCAAACACGTCATCACCGTGGACACGACATTCGAGTCCGCCAAACCGATGTCGCCTGCGACTATGGTCCTGAAAGTAGACGGTCAAGAAGTGGGCAAGGTCGTGGTAGCGCGCACAGTTCCCGCGGCCTTCACCGCCAGCGAAACATTCGGAGTGGGAGTTGACCTCGGTTCTCCGGTCTCGCCGGACTACTTCGACCGGCGTCCTTTCCGGTTCGAAGGAACCATCGAGCGCGTCGACGTTGAAGTGTTCGAGGCTCAATCGGTTTCCACGGCAAGGTCCAAAGGATGAGGTCAACACTCACCCCAGGAAAGCTGGCGTAACACAGTCAATATGGTTTTCAGTTAAGGAGGATACAAGATGAGCAAACGAATTAAGCTTTGGCTATTGCTTCTCACGCTCTTTGCTCTTTGCCCAGCGGTTCTGGCGCAGGGCAAGGCGCAAGGCAAGGCGCAACGATCAAAAAAGGCGCAAGCGCCAACCGCTCAACCGCAAATGACGGAGACCCAGAGGTTGAATATCGAGGAATACGTCATACTCCTGCGCTCCAACGTGCGGCAGGAGAAGTCTCAGTTGATGGGCGCCGTCTTGCAGTTGAGCACGGAGGATGCGGAGAAATTCTGGCCGCACTACCACGAGTATGACGCTGAATTAACCATACTGCACAACCGGAGGGCCGACAACATTCAAGAGTTCGCCCGCCACTACAACCAGATAACTAACGAAAAGGCGGATGAGTTGGTGAGGGTAGCTCTCGATGGTCTAAAGCAACGCGCAGAGCTTCTGCTCAGGTACTACGAGCGTCTGAAGGAGCCGTTAGGGTCCATCAACGCCGCTCGTTTCCTTCAGATCGAAAACCAGTTGCTCTTGATCATTGATCTTCAGATCGCTTCCTCATTGCCGATCATCGGGGAAGAGTTAACTACCAGGAGGTGAGAAAAATATGCGACACGCAATTGTTTGGGCAGCGGCTCTGTTGATGGGAATCACGTCTGCGCGCGGAGATGCGCCCCACAGATTCTCGATAACCAAATTGACAAAGACCCCAGCGGCGCAGCAGTCAAAGCGGATCACGGTTCCCGCCGGAACACGCATCCTGGTCCGCACATCCGATTCGGTGGATTCGCGCAACCAAAAGCCGGGCGCGCGTTTCACCGGAACCCTGGAAACGAATCTGAAAGCCGAGGACACAGTCGTGGCGCCGAGAGGGGCGACGGTTTATGGCCGGCTGGCGACGGCCAAATCGGCTGGCAGATTGGCCGGCAGTTCTCAACTGGCTCTCGAGTTGACCGACATCGTGATTAACGGGACAGCCTATCCGATTGTCACCAACGCTTTCGAGATCAGGGGGAGAGGCGAAGGCAAGAAAACGGCCAGGAAGGTCGCCGGTGGCGCAGGGTTGGGCGCGCTCATCGGCGGAATAGCGGGAGGCGGAAGAGGGCTTGGGATCGGAGCCTTGGCTGGCGCTGGCGCCGGAACAGCCGTGTCCGCTGCCAGGAGAGGGCAGCAGATAGAGATACCGAGCGAATCTTTGCTTGAGTTCCGGCTTGCGCAACCGGTGGCGCTTCCGGTGGGGAGGTAAGAGATCAGG
>JBOGMR010000817.1:0-4572 GCA_050746825.1 Bryobacteraceae bacterium
TCCCGGTCATCGCTTTCTTCAACAACAAGGGGGGCGTCGGAAAGACCTCGCTTGTTTACCACCTAGCTTGGATGTTCTCAGACCAGGGAACGACAGTCCTTGCCGCTGACCTCGACCCTCAGGCTAACCTCACCGCAGCCTTTCTCGACGAAGATGCACTCGAAGGTCTGTTCGAACCGGTGGGAGCGTTAGGAACAATCTATGGTTGTGTCGAACCGCTGGTCAAGGGAACGGGCGATATCACACGACCCGCCTCTCTGGCTATCGCCGACAATCTCGTCTTACTGCCGGGCGACCTCCGGCTGTCATCCTTCGAAGAGGAATTATCGTCTCAGTGGCCGGCCTCCCTCAGCGGAAACGAACGTGCATTTCGCGTCTTGTCAGCCTTTTGGCGAATCATCCAGAACGAAGCACGCGAACTCGAATCCGAGCTGATTCTGGTTGACCTATGGTCCCAACCTGAGTGCGATCAATCGCGCGGCATTAATCTCGGCTGACCATGTCGTGGTGCCGCTGCCTCCCGACCTTTACTCTCTCTTCAAGGATTACGGAATCTCGGCCCCTGTTTTCGAAAGTGGCGCAAGGAGTGGAAAGATCGGCTGGAGCGGAAACCGGCCCTGGACATCGAGCTGCCCGCGGGCCTAATGGAGCCTTTCGGCTATATCGTGCTTCAGCACAGCGTGCGCTTGGACCGTTCTGTCAGGGCGTATGACAAGTGGATTCACCGCATTCCGGGCGAGTATCGCACCCACGTGCTGTTCGAAGAGTCATCGGCGGAAGTCTCGATTCAGAACGATCCCCACAAGCTGGCGCTGCTGAAGCACTATCGCAGCCTGATGCCAATGGCGCAGGAGGCCCGAAAGCCCATGTTCCACTTGAAGCCCGCCGACGGAGCGATTGGGTCACACCTTCAACTCGCGCACGACGCCTGGAAAGATTTCAAGGCGCTCGTCGAGATCATAGCGGACCGGGTCAACGCGGCGCGCCTGGCGTCCTCGCCGGTTTCATCTCGATAAACAGCATCTCCACCGGCTTTGTGCTCAGATTCCTCTCCGCCCGGGTGTCATTCCAGACCCAGCGCGTCTGGCCGGCTTCCATGTGAACATCCTGCACCTTGCCGTCGGGGCGCTCGAGCCGAATATGGCACTCGGTTAGGCAAACCAGAGTGGCGGCGGAGTCGTCGTGCATCGGACCGGACTCACCCGGCCCCAGTTTTACGCGCACGACGCGCACGAGGTCGTTGTCAAGATCGAGTGTGTATTGCTTCGGGGCGCGTTTCAGAACGTCGCCCAGGCGCTCCATTCCCGGCGAGAGGATGTAGGCGCCGAGGCGCTGACTCGGGGGTAGCTCCGGCCTCGGACCCTGTGCCGCCAGCGTTATGGCGGCCACGCCAACAAGCAAAGGGCGCATGAGGGCCTCCTTCGTTTCATCATACGCCTGTCTCGATACCGGCGTGACGCTGAACGCACACTTCGCGGTGGGCTTACTACGGACTCGCGCCAGGGCAAGTCTGTGATTCAGTCGATTTCTATCTGTCTGCCTAAAAACTCGGGGGAGCCGAGGCTGCGGGCGCACGCGCAGCGCCTTCCTTGGCCGGTGCAGCGACTGGCGCCGCCGCGCCGCCCTGCTTCCTCACGCGTTCGAAATACTCCTGCACGTAATGCTGAACGCCCGCCGGCACCTCATCGCGATTGATCGCCCCGCCCGATTGCGCGTGCGCGGCGCGGCTGTCCGAGTAGGGCGTCCGCAGTTGCTGCTTGGTGGTCTGCACCTCGACGGTGACCTCACCGGAGACGTTCGCGGAGCGCTTGCCGATGATCTCGCTGATCTTGCCCATCGCGTCGAGCTGTTCGGCGAGGCGCGCTTCCTTCGAGCCGTCCTGCTTGCCCATGCCCGATCCCGGGCTTTTGCTGGCCTGCTGGTCTGCGCTCTGGCCGCTGCCTTTGCCGTCGGCTTCCTGGCCCGCCTGCGGATCGCCGCCTGGCTCTCCCTGCTGCGGATCGCCGGCCTGATCGCCTGAAGATTGCTTCTGATTCTGCTGGCTGGAGCCTTTTTGATTCGCGCTCGCTTGCTGCGAAGAGGCGGCGTCGTTTTTCTGACGGTTCGCGTTCGACGAATTCTGCGGCCGCAGTTTCGACATCAAATTGGAAACCGCATCGCGCAGCTTGGTAGACAGGCTCGAGCTCTCGCCGCTCTGGCCAGGTCCCTGTTTGTCCCCGCCTTCGTCGGACGGCGGCGCGTTGTCGCTCGAGCCGTTCTGATTGGTGCCCTCCGCGCCGTTCTCGCCGGTCTCTCCTTCTGCCTGCTCGTCCCCCGGTTCGGAGCCCGGCCCCTTCGAAGTCGTGTTGCCCGATTTCTCGACGCCGCTCGCCTCATTATTCACTTCGGGGACGTCGACGGTGTCGAGCGCGCTCGGGTCTGCGGGATCGAGCTTGTCAGCCCGCTCCACGCTCTGCTCGTCATACGCTCCGGCCGCCGGCGGCGGTTCCCAATTCTTCGGTGCCCCCGGCCTCTTGTTCTGCGCCGCCTTGGTGGGCGCGCCCACCCAGCCGTCGAACAGCACGCGCGTCAGCGGAGCCTGGAGGTCAAGCCGCTTCTCGAGCAGATAGCGAGCGGTGAAAAGAGCGCTCGCGACTCCGGCCAGCAGTGTGAGCATCCATACTGCGCGCGGAGCCGTCATGGGTACGGCGGCCCGCACGTCGATGGTGCGCGCCAATCGCTCGGCCCCCACGCGCTGCGCGTCGCGCATTTCAGCAGATACTTTGCCTTCGCCGTTTTCGGCGAAGAAGAACGCGGTGGAAAGCGAATCGTGCAGCGCGAGGCGACGATCTACAGCCTGTGCCACACGGTACAATGACGGCAGCCTTTGTGCCACACGCCGCGCGCCGGCGGCCATGCTAACACCGATCACCAGCGCGAGCCATCGCCAATCGAGCAATTGTGTACCGGCGATCAGAATGAGAATGACGCCCCCCGCCGCGAGGCACGCCGCTGTCACTGCTTCAGCCAGGGCGGCGTTGACGACAAAACGCCGGCGCGATGCCCGGACCACGCCGGTGATAGAGAACCCGTTGCTCATTGGCTGCGTCTGTATTATTATCCCACGCGTGGGAGCCGTTTAGCTTGGTGATTCAAACCTGGGCGTGAGAACCCGCCGGACGATACAATGAAAAAAAACGGACCGATGGATCATCCCCTGCGAGTCCTCATAGTCGACGACGAGCGGAGCCAGCGTTCAGCGCTTGCCGGTATGGTTGGCGTCTGGGGCATGACGCCGGAGACGGCAGGCAACGGCGCCGAGGCGTTCGAGAAGCTGGCGGAAGCGACTTTTGACGTCGTCCTCACCGACCTCAGCATGCCCGTCATGGATGGCTTCGAGTTCATCACGAAGCTCAAACAGGGTCCCGACTCGCCTCCCGTCATCGTGCTGACCGCACACGGCAGCGTGGAGAATGCTTTGAAGACGGTGCACGAGCTGGGCGCCTACTGGTTCCTCGAAAAGCCGATCCAGCCCGCCACGCTGGAAGCGCTGCTTCGACGCGCCGGCGAACTCGGCAGCCTGCGCCACGAGAATCGTACACTCGAGACGCAACTTCGCTACAAAGGCGCGCTCGGGTCGATGGTGGGAACGTCGCCCTCGATGCAGGAGATCTTTTCCCTCCTGGAACAGGCTGCACCGAGCAAGGCCGGCGTCCTGATCACCGGCGAAAGCGGCACTGGCAAGGAAATGGTGGCGCGAACGATTCACCGGCTGAGCAAACGCCGCGGACAGTTTATTGCGATCAACTGTGCCGCCCTTCCCGAGACGCTTATCGAGAGCGAGTTGTTCGGCCACGAGAAGGGATCGTTCACGGGCGCGAGCGATCGCCGCGCGGGATGCTTTGAGCTGGCGGAAGGCGGCACACTGCTGCTCGACGAGATCGGTGAAATGCCCGCGGCCACTCAGGCCAAGCTCCTTCGCATCCTCGAAGATTCGCGCGTCCGGCGGATCGGAGGCAAAACCGAATTCGAAGTGGATGTGCGCGTCGTCACAGCCACCAACCGCTCACCCGATGAGGCCGTGAAGAAGGGGATTCTCCGAGAGGATCTCTACTACCGGTTGAATGTGTTTCACGTACACTTGCCGCCGCTGCGCGAACGCAAGAACGATATCACCGAGCTCACCGATGCACTCCTTCAGGACCTGAACCGAAAGCACGAATGCAAAGTGACGGGTGTCTCGCCGGAGGTACAAGACCTGCTGCTCAAGCACGCCTGGCCGGGCAATGTACGCGAGTTGCGAAACGTCCTGGAACGCGCGGTCATCCTGGCCCACGAAGGCCAGGTCGAGCGCAAGCATTTGCCGGCCACATTCTGCTCACCCGGACCTCCACCGCCGGCCCCGGAGATGGATGGCGACTGGATTCAATTCCGCGTGGGGACCACCGTCGAGGAAGCGGAGAAGGGCCTGATTCTGCGGACTCTGGAGTTCACCAGGAACAACAAGACCCGCGCCGCAGACATTCTCGGGATCAGTCTGAAGACACTGCACAACAAACTGAAAGAGTACGGGCCGGTCGCTTAACCTACGGT
>JBOGMR010000818.1:0-3415 GCA_050746825.1 Bryobacteraceae bacterium
GAGCTTCAACTGCTCGCTCTCGAGGCGGAGCGAAGGGAGCAGATCGCAGGCCAGTTGGAGCAGGTGCGGGCGAAGCTGGCCGAGGTCGAGCAGAAGCTGCAAGCCAGCCGCGACGTTCTCAACCGAACCGCAATCAGGTCGCCTGTCGATGGCACGGTGCACAATCTCAAATTCAAGACGGTGGGCGGTGTTGTGTTGAGGGGCGAAGCGATCATGGACATCGTGCCCCTGAATGAAATGCTGCTCATCGATGCGCGCGTCTCACCCAATGACATCGACGTGGTGCGCGCAGGTATGCCCGCGATGGTGCACCTGACCGCCTACACCAATCGCGGGACGCCGAAAGTGCGCGGAAGGGTCAGATCAGTGTCTGCGGACCGCGTCTTGGACGAGATCTCGAGGCAGCCCTATTTCCTGGCACGAGTCGAGGTGGAGAAGGCCGAGATCAATCGGCTGACCACCAAGGTGGAGCTCGTTCCGGGAATGCCGGCGGAGGTCCTGATCATCACCGAGCAGCGGACTCTGTTGCACTATCTTCTCCAGCCGTTTCTCGATTCCTGGCGCCGCAGCTTCCGCGAGGTCTGAGCAACGAGCGTGTGCCCCCGAGCGCGGGGGGGCGAGTGTGCGCGGCGCACCGGAGCGCGAAGCTTGCGGAAAAGCAAGTGTCCTGGCTTGTAATTGATTCGTCATGGTCCCTGCGAACCGACACGTCTGACAAGTGCAAGAACGCGAACCCCATCAGTTATCGCATCGAGCCGGAAGACGGCCTGGCGAACTGTCCTCCTCAATCGCTGGCGGAAGCCGTGCCCCGGCTGCTTTGATATGGAGGCGGAGAAAGCTGGCGTCCGCTACAGCGTTGCGGATCAGGAAGGCAGTCCTGGTCCTCTGACCGGCCAGTGCCGCGCAGCAGCGCTCAAGGCGAAGGCGGTAAGTTGAGAACAACGCCCGCCCTCAGCCCTTCTGCCTTGCCCCCTTGCGCTTGCCTCTGCCTCGGCGCCTGCTTGAAGGCATCGAGGCGATCGTCCCCATTTCCTCCAGGCGTCCATGTTCGTCAGGTGCGCCGATCACCGAATATTAGTCAGCGTGTGCGAAATGGGCGGCACACTGATTGCCGCTGCTGTACAGTGATGACCGGGGCAATGCATCGCCAGACCCGACGCTCATGCCGACCACTGTAATGCTGCAAGACCAACTTGCCGAACTTCGCATGGTGATCGATCGCAACGATCCCGCGCATCTCGAAGCCGAGACGGCATTTACCGCGATGGTCGCGAAGATCATGCGCGAGGCGGAAATGGCCGAGAGCATCTCCAAGTTGGACGCGGAACAGATGACCGGTTCCATGGTCAAGCGCATGATGCGCGGCACGGCTGAGGCCTACGATGCGCTCGCACAAGACACGTTCCAGCAGGAAAACGGCCGCCAAGACGGCTCCACCAGAATTGAGGTAGGCATCGGTCGCGACTCCCGCCTCCGCCGCTACCGGAAACACGAATAGGGCTTTACCGGATAGACGGAGGGATCGATCACTTCTACCCCCAAGCACGTGACTAAACGCACTGCCCAGGCTCGCAACATCTGCCGAGATGAAGAGAGGCGTGCTGATTTTGACGCCGCGCTCGCCGACTACATTGCCGGCGGTGATGTTGAGGGTCTGCTGTGGGCGGCCAGCACTGTGGTCGGCTGCTTCATTCCAATTGATCTGGTACGCGCCGACGCAATCACTGAGCTGACCGGCTGCGGCTGGGAGATCAAGGATTACGACGACGCCGGCCGAGCTGTGCGGCGTTGGTTCACCACCATGTGGGAGCCGGGTGCAAGGCATTAACTACATCACGCCGTCGCTAGGTCGGCTTTGTCGATGTTGACTTGACGCCGCATCAAACTTGCATGAATCTGCAGGTAGGGCGTCAGGACGGCATTGTAGCGCTGCCCATGGTACCTCAACGTTGGCCCTGGACTAGAAGCGTTGTCCGGGGCCTTTTACTGCGGCGGCCATCGTCTTGCCCAAGAGCCTCGCCGCGTCGCGGTTCAAGCACCCGCCTCAAGTGAAACGGCCCCGCTTGGCATGGGATGGAGGGCTCGGGCCCATCCCCGCAACCCTGTGAAACGGCTGCACTTGCCGCCACGCCGGACCGAATTGGCGGCGTGTTGCGCCTTTGCCTGCCATGGTCACCTAGCAGTCTGGAAAGGCTGCAACCGAGAGCTTGAGCATCTCCGGAGCAGGGCAGGCATCGGGCCAAGTACCTATTCTTCGATGCAGCGAAACCCGAGGATTGTCCGGGCGACTCCTGGAGGACATGAGCTTGGTCCAATCCCGATGGCATCGTCGCCCTCATCGGCCAGAGCCACGGCCTTGCCCGCGTCGCGCTTTCAGTCAGAGAACGTACTGGGCGTCACCGGATTCTGAGTGCGGCCCCCGGCCGATCCAGGTGTCAGAAGGAAGGCCGCCGTTGCTTGGTCGCAACCCGTGAACGGATCATTCTCTATACGGCATGCCCCTTTATGGCACTGGATCACCGAACGCACGCGGAGCATACCCTGGAGCAAACGGGGTGGACACCTGCCGCGTTCCACCTCCGTTCCTCGACTTTCAGCTTTCGGATGCGCTTGCTCCTTCGGGGAGGCTGCCCGGCGACGCGTAGTCCTGACCCATTGCTGACCTAGTCGCGCCATGAAGGGCGGAGCAATCTCCGCTCAGTCTGATCCATCACTTATCTGGTCGACCGTCGCGCTTCCAACGCCTCGGCGAATGAAATGTCGTTGGAGATGACGTACACGCCGAGACCATGCTGGCCGCACGCAGCGAGCAGCTCGGGCGGCAGCTCCAACTCCATCTGGTCCTGGTCCATGCGGACATCGACGAACAGCCGCAGGGACAATCCTGCAGCGCGCATGGCCGCTGTCACGCTTGGCGGCCTCTGGTCCAGAAACCGAGCGGCTCCTCGGAACGCGTCTACGACACCGGCGAAGAAAGCCTCAGACTGCGCCCCAGCATCCTCGGAGGTATCGACGTGGTCGAACGCGCTATAGCGGACGACCGCGAAGTAAACCAGCCCGGCTGTCCATCGCTCCCCGTCCGCCTTGACGGCCTCAACCTCGCCCGGTCGGATACTCAGCGGGTCGAGGAACTCGGCGCTCGTGACACCACGACCGTCGTCGCGGGATGCCTGGAGGGCAATGAGTACTGAACCGACTGCCATGCTAACTCTCCCTCCGACCGCTGCCGCCGAGAGCGCTTGGTTGGGCCTATCTGCTAGCTCCAACACGCCAAACGCGCCCAAAATCTGGCGGACAGAAAGTCGCCAACTTCCTCTCATCGCAATCTGTCGGCTTCTGGCACGACCCTGAAGTCTTCGGCGCCGCAGCGAATCCGTCAGGTTTCTGATGGACTTCCACCGTCCCGATACAGCGG
>JBOGMR010000819.1:0-3894 GCA_050746825.1 Bryobacteraceae bacterium
CAGATGCCGGAACCGAAGTGGGTCATCTCGATGGGGGCCTGCGCCACATCGACCGGCGTGTTCAATAACTATGCGCTCATCCCGGTGAACCAGGTGATTCCCGTTGACGTTTACGTGCCCGGCTGCCCGCCCAGGCCGGAGCAGCTGATCCATGCGATCATGCTGCTTCAAGAGAAGATTCAGAGGGAGACGGGGACGTTGCGCGACGTGCTGAATATGGGATGAGCGAAGCAACCGCTCCCTGACGGCCGCGGCCCGGTACAAGGCTTCCGTGCGGCGTTTACGGACCCACGAGCAACACCGACGGGACCTTTTGCGGATCATGCAACCGCAGATAGAAGTAGCCGATTCCCGCGAGGCCTAGCATGAGATTGGGTGTTTCTCCGCCGGGGACCACTCCGCACGGCCACGGACTGCGGGTCTTTAAATACGCGTCGATTCCATAGCGGCCCACGTTCTCGGCCGCGGCACGCCACGCGTCTTTGCTGGGAACTTCGCCGCGAACTTCGCCGGGAACTTCGCTGGGAACTTCGCCGGGAACTTCGCCGGGAACTTCGCCGAGAACCGCACTCGCGTAGAGCGGCAGCTCGGCGTTGCCCCCCATTCCGTGGCAGAGCGAGAAGTTTTGATTGCGGAGAGCCGGTTCCTGGAAAAGTTGCATTGTGGTGGCGAGAGCAATCTCGGCTTCCGCGCGGCAGTTGTCGTCTTCGAGTATCGCGTACGCACGGAGTCGGGAAAGGCCGATTCCGGGCGCGCCGTGACACCAGGCCAGCGAATAAGACGGCTCGCCCGATCCTATCGGGACGCGCTCGTTCTGGGTTCGAAAGTCGGGCCAGTTCCGATGCGCCGGGCTGAACGAGTTTCGCTCATACGCCAACGCCAGCAGCGCCGCGTCGCGATACCGTGCGTCGCCAATAGCGCGGAACAGTTCGAGAAGCGCCCAGGCGATTCCCGCGGTTCCGTGCGAGAAGCCCGTGAGGTCGAGGCCGGCGGAAGCATTCAGAGTGTTCCATGACCACGCATCGCCGTTGCTGCGAGCAGTGCGGAGCAGGTGTTCTCCGTGGCGGACGGCGAGGTCCATCAGGAAATCCCGCGGACAGCGCTGGTGAATTGCCAGCAGGACGGGGATGGCGCCGGCGCTTCCGGAGACCACGTCGAGGCCTTGCTGATCGGGGTCGTCTCGCGTCAAAGTTTCGAGCAAGGCGAAGGCCTGGCCGGCGCGGCCGGACTCCAGGGCGGCGTAGGCAATCCCTGTGGCTCCACTGTAGAATCCGGCGCGGGCCTGCGGGTGGATGTCGCGCGCGTACGCGAGCGCATGATTCAGAGCGCCCTCGGCGGCGGCGTGGAATTCGGGCTCACCTGTCAGAGCGAAGAGACGGCCAAGGAACAGCGCGATGCCGCTCGTGCCGTTGTAGAGTTCGCCCCCGAAGGAGCGCTGCGCGGCGGTCCAGGTGTTGCCGATGAATTCCATGGATGCGCCGACCCAGGCCGCACGATTGCCCGACCAGAGGGCGTCGCGGCAAAGCTTGACGCCGATCGAGACGGCAGCGTCGAGGAATTCGGTGCGCCCCGCAGGCGCCGAGACGAGTCCCGGCGTGGCAGGCACAAGTGCCTGCGCCGCGTCGTATTGATCGACGGAGCCGGGATTCAGGTAGGCACGAGTGATGTCGAGGCCATAGCTTGCGAAGTGCTTGGATACGGGCTCTCGATTCCAGATTGCTTCGGCCAGGATTCGGCAGCGGTGCATCCCGAAGCTTTCGTTGGATCCTGTGTCTTCGGCAAGGCCAAGCCCGGGCGCGAGCGGTTTGGTGAAAAGCGGGGTTCCGGCGGCGAGGTGCTCGCGAATCAGTTCATGCACCGGCGAAAGCAGGCGGCGCGAAATCGGGTAGAAGCGCTTGTGGACGTAGAGCACCGCCGCATCGAGGCGTTTGTAAAAGGACCGGTCGACGGGCATCTTGAAGCGGAATGGAACCCGAAACTGATTCAGGGTCCCGGTCACGAGGCGCATCAGTTCCACAGCTCCGTCGCTGCGGACCGCCCAGTAGAAGCGGATCAGGCCGTTGTCCTCCAGATCCTCTTCCGCGGTGTTCCCAAACGCGAAATAGAATCCGGCCTGCATGCCGGTGGATTCCCTCGGAAAGAACGCCGAGATTTCGATGCCGGGACGCGGCGCGACGCCCGGCCCTTCGAAGCTGACAAACTCTCCGGGCCAAAACGCGCGCGTCACGTCATGTTTTCGTGCGCGAATTTGGCCGGACGGCAGCAGCTCGACGATCTGCCAGCCTCGATCCCATAGATCACGGCCGGCGTTGGCGCGCGACAGATCTTCCACCAGGCTCCCGCTCGAGGGCATGTCCACAACATCGCTGCCCAAGCGGTTGCAGAAGCAATGCTCATACAAATAGTGCTGCAGGCGCGTGAGTGAATCGAAGCTCGGGAGGCGGGCGATGATGCGGTCGATCTCAGTAAGAACTTCTTCGCCCATTGGATCAGAGCCCGAGCAGCAGCGAGAGTGCGTCGGCAGGCTTGGTCAAGATGTTTTGACTCGCCTGCAGCAGCCAGACCGCCTGCGCTGTCATCTGAGGTTCATAGTAGAGACACTCGAACGCGGACTGGATCATGCGCGCGCCGCCATAACTCACACATCGTAGCAGCCAGTCCCTCGAGCGGGCCGCATCGAGTTCCGCTGCGGCGGCATAGCTCTGCCAAAAAGCACGAATCGCCGGCTGCATGGGGTCGAGCGGAAATTGCGCCAGGCCGGGAAGTCGTGCAGGATCGGTTTCGGTCGCCAGTGGCATCGAGAGGATCCAAAACACCAGATAAGCTTGCAGCAGCGCGCCGGCGTCCCAGGCAGGATCGCCGAGATCGGCCATCTCCCAGTCGATCAGCTTGAGAGCCGCATCGGATCCGCCGTCGCTTGCGGATCGCACGATCCAGTTTTCCCACTTCATGTCGCCATGAATGAGGCTGGTGGCGCGCCAATCCGCGCGAAGCTTATCGAGCGCTTGCGGGAACTCCGGATACCGGCGCACCAGCTCGATCAACTGGCCGTTTCCGGCGCTCAGCACCGGATAATACTCGGGTCTGGTCTCGTGCACCGACAGCACCCAAGGAATTCTTTGGGGAAATACCGAGCGCAGGACCGGATTATCGATTTCAGCGACCAGGTTCTTATGATAATTGCCTACCAGAGCGCCCATCTGGGCGGATATTTCCGGCGGGAATCGGCGCACCCTCCGGTAGTATTCGGCCAGCGTCTCTCCGCCCGGAGCCAATTCCAAAACCAGCGTGCGGCGCGCGGGATCGTAACCGCCGTATTCCGGCATCAGATCGCGAAGGGCAGCCAACTCGGGGCGCGCGCGAGCCAGCCAATAGCAGGTGGCCTCGCGGTGCAGGGTGGCAGGAGCTTCCGGATCCGTGTTTTGCGCTTGCTTAACGAAATAGCTGGGATGGTTTCGCCGGATAATCTTGAAATTCTTGTTGCGGCGGGTCGCATCGACAGCCAGAAAGTCGCCGTCGATGACGGACTTGGCGTCTACGAAACCGCGCTCGACAAGATAGTGGACAACGTTGTCGAGGGTCAACATCCAGTCGGCCGGGCTAGCGCGCAGGCGAAACCGCCTGCGTCACCTTCTATCCGTGTGTGCACGCGGGAGCGGCCGGCGATGAGCAGCTGGGTGTGCCGGGCGTCGTCGTGCATGGCGTGGCCGGGCTTGGGCACGGCACGGCTGGGCTCGGGCAATTCGGCGTGCCAGCCGTGCAAGGAACCGTCGCCGCACTCTGACATTGTGGCGTTCCCGGCGTGCATGACGTTGTCCCTTGACTCGGGCATTGCGGTGTCCCGGGTGTGCAAGATGTGGCCGGCTGGCTAGGACACTGCGGTGTGCCAGGCGT
>JBOGMR010000820.1:0-3833 GCA_050746825.1 Bryobacteraceae bacterium
GTCGTAGTATTCCGCGAATCCAATAACGAGCTGTGCGCACCAATGGAGCAGCGATTGCGTGCCCTGGCTCAAGACGTCCATGGCGACCACGCCGTCCGGAGTTTTGAAACGTGGAAACAGGCCTTCCCCGTCGTCTCCGATACCCGCGAATTGCATCGGGAATCCCTCGGTGACTGCCGAAGCGAGCTCTGCGATTGAGTCCAACGTGTTTCTAATCGCCGGTCGCTTCTCTCGATACGACCGATAGTCAAGATCAACGATTTGCTGAACGATCCTCGTGTCGTCGGACCAGAGGGCTGGGCGCTGCAGCCGATCCCACCAACCACTCTGTAACCGTCTTACCAAGTCCACGTTTTCGGGTGCGGTCCTACGCTGCCCGGGGCCTTCCGACCGGAAATCAGTGCCGAGCCGAACGGCAGGAGCAAATATCCGATAGCCGAGGCTCTCCATTTGCTCCCTGTAGTTGGAACTTTCCTTCGTTTCTTTCGCGAATGGCAGCGTGCCACTGATCTCCGGCCGCTGATCACGCTCCAAACGAAGGTGAAAGCTACAATTTGGACTGATCAACTTCGCGGGAACAGTAAAGCTCTCTAGCAGGATGTCCGCAAGCGCGAGGAGGACTGTTGTCTTGCCGCAGTTGTTTGGGCCGACGAGAACACTGATACTCGAATCAAACTCAAAACTCGCCTCCGCAAGCGGCCCGACGTTTCGCAGAGTGAGAGACGCTACCGGCACGAGGATTCCCCAACCATGATATCAAGGCACTTTGCGAGCAGCGCCGGCGCTCTTCACCGAAATCGTCCGCCCGGTCTCACGCTCCACCAGAACGATGCGGCCATCTTCCATCCGAACATCGGCGACGCCCTTGTACCCAAGCGGAATTTCCGCGAGGAAGAAAAGGTAGGACTGCGACAGCCGCTGCCGCGCTTCGATCCAACCGTAGGCAGGCACGCCGAACACCGAACCTTGCTCGACATTCCTGCGCAGCCCTGAGGCCCAGGGCGAGTTGCCGACTTCAATTCCGCGCGCCACGACCTTGCCGTCCCACGGAACGCCCGCGTTGCGCTGGTTTTCCTGCCAGTCGCCGATCCACGGATTCAGCCCCGATTCGAGGATGTAGCCGATCAGCACCGGAAACTCGGGGTTGTAGACGGTGAAGAAAACTTTCGGACGCGAGCGGTCGAGCAGCAGGAAGTTCATGCGGCCCGAGCGCGGTGTCGGCGGAAGCAACCGCAGATTCACCTTGCCGCCCTCCGCGTCCGTCGTCTCCGGCCACGACCCCTCTTTGATTTCGGCGCCCGCGCGCACCGCGACCTTTGCGACGGGCGCATCGAGATAACTGCTGCCTGGTTGGATGAACGGCGGACCGAACGTGACGTGCTGCACCCAACTATAGGGACGATCGTAGAGCAGCAGATTCTCGACCGACTCTTCGATGTAACCGACGCTTTCACCCTCGCGGAGCGTGAGCGAGCGCTCGACGCGGTAGTGCGTCTTCGGGAGTTCCGCAGTCAGCTTCACGGTGGTCGCCGCTTTGTGCTTCTCCACGCGGTCGAGCTGCCACTCCACGGCGACGGCCTCGCCGTGCTGGCCGAGATCGAGCTTCAGCTCGGCTTCCGAGCTGGGGCCATAATGCGGGAAGCAGAGGAAGTGGCCCATGTAGCCGCTCATCAGCCGGCGCTGAATTCCCGTACTGTAGAGCGCGCCGTGCTTTGCCATATCGTAGGTATGCGGATCGATGGTCTGGTAGTGCGGCACGCGCATCGGATTGACGCTCTTCCGCGGGTCCGGCGATTTGAAGCGGATCTCGCCGATGAAGCCGCCGCCGGAAAGCGTGCTGACACGCACGAGGTTGTTTTCAAGAACCAGCGCGCGGCGGCCGTGCAGTTTGTCCTCGTGGTACATCGGTTGGGCTGCAAGCGCCGCGGCACTGAGAAACAGGACGAAGCGTCTCATCGAGTCAAGCCTTCAGGTAGGGTTTCAGATAGTCGAGCGCTTCGCGCAGCGCCCTCTTGCCGGCTTCATCGATGGGCGCGCCCCGGCCCCGCCGGTTTCCGTACGTCTTGAAGACGCCTCGCAAGTGCAGGATATATTTCATCGCCTCGGGACCGTGATTTCCCATTTCGGTGAGGATGAATAGCGTGCGCGCATGCATGTCCATCGCCTCGCGCCGCTTACCGGCTTGCCAGAGATCCCAGGTTTGCGCGTAGAGATCCGCGAACGAGGTGGCAGGCATGCTGCCTTCAAAGCCGCGGCGCATCTCTTCGATCAAGGTGCGCCCGTGCGATCCCGAGAACACTTTGAGCTCGTCCGACGACTTCTGCCGTAGCGGGCCCACGCGCTCGAGCGGCTGGCCCGCTTCGTCTTTGACGTAACGCAGCGTGGGGACCGCCTTGTACACCTCGACGATGAAGTCGACGGACATGTTGTTGCCGGCCGCCTGAACGAAAAACGGGAGGCCACAGGACTTGCCGATCAATTTGTAGTATTCGAGCATGGTCTTCGGCTCGGCGTTGTCCGAGGGAGGCAAGGCGATGATCGCGTCGGCTCCAAGTTTCTCCGCGCGTCTGGCGTATTCAATGGCCGTGACGACTTCCGGCGACTGCACGCCGATGACGATCGCCGGACGCAGCCCCTTAGCTGTCGCCAGAATCGCTTCCGCGCCTTCGAGCCGCTCATCCAGGGTCAGGGTCGACCATTCACTCGCAAGTTGCGGCCACACCAGGCCGTGGACGCCGCCTCGGTCGACGAATTTGACTTCGGCCGCGAGCCCGTCAAGATCGAGTTTTCCGCCGGAGGTGAAAGGCGTTTGCGCGATCGGAAATATACCGCGCAGCGGCTTAGCGCCTGCTGCTGCGAACGCCAGCCCTGAAGCACCCAACGATGCCATGAATTCACGCCTTCGCATAGACACTCATTTCTTTCCGGGCGGAAACTTGTCGAAGGACTTCTTGACCATCTCATCCAGGCGGTCGTCGATCTTGGCCGGATCGTTCTTGTTTTCGACAGCGATGGCGCGCCAGACCAGCTCTTTCTTCGACGTGTCGCGCAGATCGATGATGAGCGTGCCTTCCGTGGAGCGTGTGGTCACGCGGCGCGTACCGCGCCCGCGCCAGCCTGCCGGGTACAAATCGGTTTCGCGCTTGACTTGCGAACCGAGCGAATGGCGGACGTTCAGATCGGCCCGGCCGGCGACCTGCGTCAGGCCTTTCTCCGTGAGCCGCTTGCGGATCTCGTTTTCGATTTTCTTCCGGACCAGTTCGTTATTCAGGGCGGGATGCCTGGCGTTGCCGGCAGCTTCATCGAATTCGACGCCGATCTTCTGCGCGGCCACCGGCAATGCAGCCAGCAGCACGCAGGAAAAGACCCGGAGAGGCGCTGGCATCATCTAGAATGTACCACCCGTGTGCCGCGGCCGCGTTCTTCCTCAGAGGCGCGCGGCGGCGGAACGGGCGCGGGGTTGCCCAGGAAGAAGCTCGGGTGTGGCGGCTGGTTGTAGCCCACATTCTGCCAGGCGATCGCGACACGATACTGCGGGTCGTGCATCAGAGTCGGCATCCGGTGGGCGGCGGGAATCGTGGTTGTGAAGATTCGCAGAAAGCGGTTGTCGCTCGTTCGCCAGATGACTTCCTCGCGCCAGTCGCCGAGAATGTCGGCGCTTAGCGCAGGCGTGGCCTTCGATCCATTATTCGAGGAGCATCCGGTCGCCGTGAGCAGGCGGTCAAGCGATTCGTTCGTCCAGTTCCACTTTGCGATCCAGTCGCTATCGAGGATTTCGCGCAGCAGGTCGGCGTCCCACCACACGGCGAAATTCGTGGACGGCGGCGCGGCGC
>JBOGMR010000821.1:0-9802 GCA_050746825.1 Bryobacteraceae bacterium
GTAGTGGGTCAGTTCAAACTGACCCACTACCGGCTTCCGAGGGACACAAGGGTTACCAATTCAACTTCAACGCAAACTGCATCCGTCGCGGCGTATTCGCCTGGGTCCTCACTAATCCGAGGTTCGCCGCATCGTTCAAGTTCGTATTCGGCGTCCCGAATTGCGTGCGATTAAACAGATTGAAGGCTTCAAACCGTAAGTCGGCCGTCGTTCGATGCTCCCTCCACACCACGAATGTCTTCGCCAGCGAAATATTCTCGTTGTAGAGCGGGAAGTTCCGCATCTTCGGGTTGTTCTTCGTCATGTTGCCTACCCGGTCGCGCGGCTGAACCGGGAACCAACCTTCGCTCGTGATGGTGGGTGTATCGCCGTTCCAACTGGCCGTCGTGGGTGTTCTGAAGTAGCGGTCTACGGCGGGATCGAATTTTTCTCCCGCAATCGGCGCCCGCCAGTCGTCGTACTGCGTGATAAACGGCCGATTGCCGATGATGGGAAATCCGAAAGCTCCGGTGAATGCCATGGGCACGCCGCTGGCATAGCGATGCACGGAGCCGATACGCCAGCCGCCGATCGTCTGCGACACAATACCCTTCTTCAGCCAGCGTTTGCCCGGTCCGATGGGCAATTCCCAAACGTAGTTGAACTTCGCTTCGTGGGTGCGGTCAAAATTCGACAGCGACTTTTCCAGGCGCCGGTTGTAGTGATCGCGCGCGGCGCCACTGCCCCACATCGAATCGGAATCGGTGAACATCTTTGAAAGCACATAGGACGCGTCGATCACTATGCCCTTGGAGTATCTCCGTGTCAGCTTTAGGATCAGCGAATGATAACTCGAGTGGCCGCTGTGATCTCCGCCGTTGGCTGTGCTGATGTTGTTGTACTGCGGGTATGGACGCAGCGCTCTGGCCAACGTGAAGTTGTTGGGGAACTCCGGATAGGGCTTGGTGAAGCCCGCGGTCTGTACCAGCCGGTTGCCATTGTCGAACGTGGTGTTCAACAGACTGCGGCCCGCGGCTGCGTAAATGTTGGCGGCCGGCGGCAGTGTATTGATATCCACCTGGTTGTAATTCAGAATATTTCCGATCAGATGTGTTCCGATGATAGCGCTGTAACCGGCCTCGAATAGCAACGCGCCTTTGAACTCCCGCTGCAGAGTCAACGTCCAGGACCACATTTGCGGCAATCGGTTTGACTCTTTTCCCTGCCACCAATCCACATCGGCATTGTTGCCAAACGTGGGATCGATGAACGGAGGTTTCGGCCAGGCGGGCATGCCCTGGCTGAGCCGCAAGACAGGGTCGATTCCACTAGTCTGATCGGGGAAGGTCAGAATCTGCGCGAAGCCTTGGAAGTGCCCCGAACCGGTGATTGTTTTCACCGGAGCGTAGCTGGCGCCAGCAGATAGGCGCACCACAGTTTTTTTCATGACTCGCCAGGAAAGGCCGAAGCGCGGCCCGAATCCGCGGTACCACCCGGGGGGAATTGTCTCACGGCCGATACGGCCAGCGCCCGTGCCGCAAAACACCAACGCGCCTAAACGTCCGCTGGCGCCGGGATTGGGGACGGTGGGATCGAAGTCCGCGCATTGGCTGTCGGCGTTGATGACGGGCAGGTTGAATTCGTACCGCAGGCCGAGATTCAAAGTGAGGCGTGGCGTTACTCGCCAGTCGTCCTGGAAGTACATGGCGTGATACCGCCAGCGCATGCCCACGCGGCGCGGCGTGTGAATGGCGCCGGTGCTGGCGTATCCCAAAGCGAAAGACGCAAAACCCAGACCCCCGCCCACGTTACGGCTGCTTTGCGCGGGTAGCGCGGTCATCGCCGTCGTGAAGGTCACGTTTCCGGCCCCGTTCTGCTGCCCCAAACCCACGTATGGCGCGAACTCGTACAGATAGCCCGTCTTGAAAATGTGCTTGCCGCGCGTCCAGCTCAGATCGTCGTTGAACGAGTACGTGGGGTTTTCCGAGCCGTTAAAGCCGCTGCCGCCCCATGCCGGAAAGTCGTTAATCGCAACGATCGGAAGATTGCGGTCACAAGCCGGCACGTTCGGGATGCAGATCTTGCCCTCCCAGTTCCCGCCTTCCGACAGCGGGAAATTGTTGTCGTGAAAAATGTTGATGCCGAAGTAAAAGCGATTGTGAAGCCGCGGGCTGATGGTGCGATCCCAACTGCCCCGATAGACCGGAGCGGTGTCGCTGAGCTGTTGGAATGGATTGAGGATCCCTGGAATGCCGGGAGCTCCGGTGGGCCCGGGTATCGCCTCGCGCTTGGAATAGGCGATATATGCGGAAAGCCTGTCCATGTCAGTCAGGACATGGTCGAACTTCACGCTGAATTTGTTGTTCGGGTTTATCGACGTGCCCGACTGCCAATAGTTCTCCAGCCAATACTCCGGGGTGCCGGCAACGACGTCCGTCCGCAGAGGCTTCAGCGTATTGCGTGCAATGTCGATGATCTTTCTGCTGATCGCATCGAACCGCGCCTGCGGAACGATGTTGTCGGGAAAGGGATCCCGAACATAGTTGCGTGCATCCGCGTCGTAACGCGTCGTGGCGGGGTCAAAGACGTTGTAGCGAATGTAGGCGCCGTCGGAATTGCGAGTACGGCTGACCGCATTTCGGAAGTCGCCATCGTAAAACTCGGCCGGTGGCAACGCGGTGACGCTGGTACTGCCGGCCACCCGGTTACGAAAGCCTTCGAAGGATACAAAGAAAAAGGTTCTGTCCTTGCCGTTATAGAGCTTGGGAATGCGCACGGGACCGCCTAACGTTCCGCCGAAGTCGTGCTGCCGGTAAACCGGCACGGTTCGATTGAAGAACCCGCGCGCGTCGAAAGCGTCATTGCGGATGAAGTCGAAAGCGGAACCGTGATACTGATTGGTGCCGGATTTGGATACGAAGGTGATCAACCCGCCACCTGCGCGACCGAACTCGGCTTTGAAACCGTTGGTTTCAACGGCGAATTGAGTGATGGCGTCGAGCGAGGGCGCGTTCACGGCGGCCCACAAGGTCGACCCCGCGCGGTTGGTGTTGGCTGAGGCGCCATCCAGCATCACGCCAAACGACGCCTGCTGGCCGCCGCCGATGCGAAAGTCCTGATCGCCGCCGTTCACCTGCGCCGTGATGGCCGCGAGATCGAACGGGCTTCTGAGATTGCCGGCCACGACGGTGGGCAATCCCTCGATCAAGGCGTCCGACATCGTGTTTCGCACTTTGGCATCGTCGGTCTGCAACACTGAGCTTTCCGCGGATACCAATATGGCCTGCCGAACGGCGCCGACTTCGAGTGTGGTGTCGAGGCGTACCGTCGTGCCCGCTTCCAGCCGCACGTTGTCGTGAATCGCCGATTGGAATCCTGGCCTCTCGATCGTGATGCGATAGACTCCGACGGGTAGCGACGGGAGATTGAATTCACCTGCCTCGGTGGCCGTGGCTTTGAACTGGGCATTGGTCGCGCGGTTCGTGGCCGCGACCATGACTCCGGGTATAGCCGCGCCGCCCGGGTCTGTGGCAGTACCCGCAATCATAGCCCGGTCGCCTTGGGCAAACAGCGCCGCTGACAGAAGCAGACAGGCGATGCCTATGATCCTCATATGCCCTCCTTGCGAACGTTTTCCGGTCTGATGATGCTTGCTATCGGTGTTTATCCGGAAATTCCCATTTTGGACATCAAGCACGTTTAGTATACACTCCGCATCCCGCGGCGCAACCTGTGGTCGTACAGCGGGCGCGTGGTGCGGATCCCACGCAGCCACAAACGGCCGGGGACCACATTCGGCGGCGGCTGACGTTGAAAATGCTGCAGCGGGAGGTTTCGGAGCAGCTCGGTGCCGATGAGACGTGCATCTACAACTGGGAGCGGAATGCTGCCGAGCCGGAGATCCGGTACAAGCCGTGGATCATCGAGTTTCTCGGGTACAATCCCCTGCCCGAGGCGAAGACGCCGGGTGAGCAGTTGGTCCGGCAGAGGACAACGTTGGGCTATCGCAGAAGGAAATGGCGAAGCGACTCGACGTCGATCCGGGTACACTGGCGAGGCGGGAGCGGGGAGAGAGGGAGCCGACTGGCTCGGCACTCGGGCGGGTGAAGCGTTTTGTCGACGACTTGGACGAGCGGCAGTCACGCCCCCGCCTGTGGCGGGGTAGGCGATCCGTTCGAGTTGTGTCGCGGCACGGAACGAGCGGAGCCCGCTGATTCTAGCCAGGAAATAAACTCATTGCGTTACCCGGTGCGCATCTTCAATCGCCTATCGAGAACGGTGATCGACGGTGATTTCCTGATACAAACATCGATACAAACATCCGATTCGCGTCACTTTATTCAGCCAGCAGTCAGCCAACACTGCAACAGAAGATCCACGCTCCAAGAGCGTGGGCAGAGTATCGGCGCCGGGGCCCGAGACTCGCCATCTGTTCGAGAATAGTCGAATGATCGCTTGCCGGGATCTCACCAGGCGTTTCGGAGACTTCATTGCCGTCGACCACATCACACTCGAGGTCGCCAAAGGAACCATCTGCGCCTTTCTGGGCCCCAACGGGGCGGGAAAGTCAACCACGGTCAAAATGCTCACCGGGCTTCTGGCGCCCAGCTCGGGAGAAGCCAGGATCTGCGGCCTGGACGTCACCAAGGACCGCTTGGCGATACAGCGGAAGATCGGCGTGCTGCCGGAAAACCTCGGCCTGTTCGACGACCTGACCGTGGAGGAGCATCTGTTGCTGACGGGCCAGGTCTACGGGCTACCGGCGAACACGGCTCGCGCGCGCATCGAACAGCTCCTGCACACGCTCGGCCTCGAGCCTGGGCGCGATACCTTCGCCAGCCAATGCTCGCACGGGATGCGAAAGAAAACGGCGCTTGCGATGGCGTTGCTGCCGAATCCTGATGCGCTCTTTCTCGACGAACCGTTCGAAGCCATCGATCCGGTCACGTCGAAAATCATGCATGAGCTTTTGGTGAAGGCGGCGGGACACGGCATCACGATCTTCCTCACCTCGCACATTCTTTCCGCAATCGAACGGATCGCGCATCAGATCGTGATGATTCGCGGCGGCAAAGTGGTGTGGAATTCAGCGGCCGGCGAACTGCGAGGCTCGCTCGAAGAGTTGTATTTCGAATTGGCGGAATCGCCGGTGACGGAGGATCTGGAATGGCTCGGGTCCGCACGATCCTAGCGGCGCTTTGGACGGTTACCCGGCGGAACTCCAAGTCGCTCGCGTCCTTCTCCGGCAATAACCTTTATTACCTGGGGTTCGGACTGCTCTTGATGCAGGATCCGGGTGCGTTCGTACTTGTCCTGGTGATCCTCGGGCTCGTCCTGATCTTTCCTTTGAGCAGCGATCCGCTGCAGAAGATCCCGCGGGATCGGCTCGCGCTATGGCCCCTCTCCAATCGAGACTACTGGCTGTTGAGGGTCTTGAGCCCATGGCTCAATCCACTGACCTGGTTCGTCGCGGCTATCGCGGTCTGGAAGAGATTGTCGCTCGGACTCTGGGCGCTGCTGGGCGGGCTGTTCGCGATTGGATTCGTGGCTCCGCGGTTCCGGCGGGGCGGCCGCGTGACTGCGTATCGGCGAATACCGCATTTCCCGGGACCACTGGATCAACTGGTTCGCAAGAATCTGAGGGAGATATTCTGCACGCTCGATTTTTTCGCAGGGCTCGTTCTGTCTGTGCCTGCGCTCTTCTTCCGCGCGGCGGGACTGCTGCCGTCCGAGGCACTGTTGCCTTTGACGCTCGTGGTGATGTTGACGATCTCCACCTACGCACAAACTCTCTTCGGACTCGACGGCGAGGGTGGATTGACGCGCTACCGGCTGCTTCCGATTGCGGGTTGGCAGATCCTCATCGCGAAGGACGCGGCATTCCTGCTGACCGCCGTGTTGCTCACGCTGCCGCTGGCGCCCGTGGAAGGATTCGCGGCGGCGCTGATGGCGCTGGCGTGCGGGCATCATGCTTCCGTCATTCGGCGGCGGGAGCAAATGCGCTGGAGATTCCAAACGAGCGCTTCCTTCGGCAGCAGCGTGACCCAGATCGTTGTGATGATTCTGGCCGGAAGCGGAACCGCGTTCGCGGGTGCGCCGATTCTTATCCCGTGCAACGCGGCATCCACCTGGTGGCTGGGGCGCGCGATCGATCAAGCGCCGGGATGAGTCCGGGCGCGGCAGGCACGAGTGCCTGCGCCACGTTAGAACGTCAGCCGCAAGCCCAGGCGCGCGGTGCGAACGCCGCCGGCGCCGGTGACCGCCATGAAGTTGCGGTAGTCGGTCACCTTGCCGCTCGCGTCCCGCTGGATCTGTCCGGTGCCGGTGTTCGGCTGATTCCACCGCGGAGTGTTCGTGCCGTTCTGCGCCTCGAAACGGAACTCGGCTTCGTAGCGCTCTTTCACTTTGAAGGTCTTCGAGAGCATCGGGTCGACTTTCCAGAATCCCGGGCCGTAAAGGAAATTGCGTCCCGTCGTTCCCGGGCGATAGACCGGACTGGCCGTGTTAAACGACCACAGCGGGTCGAAGAACGCCGCCGGATCGAAATAAGGCTTCGCCGGCCCGCGCTCGTTATCGATCTTCGTCACGGGGCCAACCAGGTCCACGGTCTGGGCGCAGCCGAAGCAGCGCAGCGAATCGCCGCTCGCCGTCATCGAGAACGGGGTGCCGCTGTAGGCGCTGAACACTCCGTTGAGTCTCCAACCACCGAGGATCAGGTCGAGGGGACCGGACAGACCGAAGTGCTTGCCTTTGCCGACCGGGATATCGTACATCCAGGCCATCGTCATCATATGGCGGCGGTCGTAGCCGGCCGGCGCGTAGTTGCGCTTGATCATGGGGTCCCAGTCAAACATCGCCAGACCCGCAGTCCCGTCGTCGTCGGCCATGTTCAGCGTCTTCGACCAGGTGTACGCACCTTTGAGGAACAACCCCTTCGCGAAGCTCTTGTCGAACGTCGCCTGCAGGGAGTGATAGCTGCCGGGACCATAACCATCCCACATGTTGGCGGCGATCGTCTTGCCGTACAGCTTGGCGAGCGGAAGATCGCGCGCGTTCAGCGTCCCGGGTCCGGCGGTGTTGATGTTGCGCTGCAACAACTGATGCACCGTCCTGGTGGCAACGTACCCGACCGAACCAACCATATCGAGCGGCAGTTTTCGCTGGACCGTGAAGTTCCAGCTCTGGATGTAACCGCGATGGATCTCGCCGCCCCACGGGCTGCGTCCGAAGTTGACGTCAAGCGGCAAGGTCAGAATTCCCGAGCTGACGTCGGGCGTCGGAACGTCCGGAATTCCCTGTGCCAGCGTGTTGAACCATCCATACTGCGATTCGAGGAACGCCGATCCAGCCGTATTGGAATTCCAACTGCCAACCAGGGTTGCCGGATACGGGCCGCGGAGCGGGCGTGAGAACGGCATCGGATCGTAAGTGATCCCGTAGCCGCTGCGGACCACCCAGTTATCGCCCACGCGGTAGGCGAAGCCGACGCGCGGAGCGAACATCTTCTTGCTCACATCGATTCCGACATTTCGCGGCACATTGCCGCGGCCGCCCAGGTAGACAAGATTGGAGTACGGATCCCACCGCTCGATGCCGCGGTCGCCCCGGTTGATCAGCGGGAAGTATTCGTACCGCAGGCCGAGCTGCAGCGTGAGCCGGCGCGACACCTGCCAGCGGTCGCGGAAATACCAGGACAGCTCCCACTCGCGCGTCTTCATGTCTTCGAACTGAATCGATTTTGAATACGATCCGACCAGGCCGAGAAGGCCCGCGGCGTACGAAATCGAGCGGTTCTGTCCGGGAATTCGGGTGGCGCCACCGGCGATGCCAATGGTCCCGCGAGGATGGCCGATCTCCGGCTGCCAGTGGTTCATTTCGTGCCGCCGGGGCTCGAAGCCCCAGCGAAACTCGTGCGCGCCGGAAAGCTTGCTGAAGTTGGTCTGGTAGGTGTAGCTGCGATCGTTGCGGAAACACGGCGCCCAAGTGGCTGCGACGCCCCAGGAGTCGAATCCGAACCCGTTGATGAGCGGCAATCCACCGTAGCGCGGATCGTTTGCGTACTGCCGGCCGCCATTGGTTCCGGGAATACCCCAGACATCGAGCCCCACATTCTTGTCCTGGCCGGGGATGCCCACGGTCTGGTCGAAGCGCGAATACGCGAACACGCCGTCCATGAGGAACGTCGGGCTGAACGTGTAGTTGAAGCCCACCGTCGGAATATTCACGTCGGTGTCGCCGAAACCTTCCGTGCCAATCGCCGGTCCGCCCAGGTCGCCAAAAATATAGGTGCCCTTCACCGGCGAATCCATACGGCTCAGCTTGCCCCAAACCATCAGGTTCTTGCTCGGCACCCAGTTGATCTTCACGTCGTAGTTGTTTCGGTTGAGCGCCATCGTGCCGCCCGCGCCGTAGGTCCCCGACAGATTGAACGGATCGGTGGGCGCCTTCTGGTTGGGCAGCGGGACTTGCCTCTGAATCCGATCGAAGATCGGGCTGATGCGATTCTTAGGGATCACGTTGTTCGGGAACGCCTGGCGGGTTCTGGGATCGTTGTTCAGCATGGCTGCGGGATCGTAGACGAGAGCGTAATCTTTCCAGTTGCTGAAGTCGCCCTCGCGCCAGTCGGCCGGCGGCGCCGAGTAGTTGCCGAATGAGCCGTTGCGTTCCCAGGTCTTTTCGAAACTGAAAAAGTAGAACGCCTTGTCTTTCTTGATGGGCCCGCCGATCGTGCCGCCGCCCTGGTTGAAGATCTGAACCGGCTTGACGTACGTCTCCGATTTGGTGAACGCGCCCGCATAAAAATGCTGATTGCTGTTGAACCAGAAGCCCGATCCGTGGATCTGGTTCGTACCGGATTTCGTCGCCAGCGTGATCGCCGCGCCGCCCGCCATCCCCTGCTCGGCGTCGAACGATCCCGTCGTAATGTTGACGTTCTCGATCGCCTCGACTGGCGGCACATAGAGCGTGTGGTGAGGCAGCCAAATGAAGATATTCACAGCGCCGTCGACCAGTGTGTTGTTGTTGTTGCGCGCCGTGCCGTTGATGTTCGTGGTGAGCGCGCGCGCCGGCGTGTCGACCACCGCGTTCTGAAAATCCGCCGGAGTGGCGCCGGGAACCAGATTGATGAGGCTCTGGTAATTACGGTAACTGGGCAGCGGCAGATTCGTGAGAGCCGTCGCAGTGATTTCCGAGCGAACGTCCGACTTGTCGGTCTGGAGCTGGACCGCCGAGGCCTGTACGCTCACGGTTTCCGCGACGCCGCCCAGCTCGAGCTTGAAGCTCTCGCGCGTGACGTTGTTGATGGTGACGTCGACGTTGGTGTGCGTGACCGCGCGAAACCCTGTCGCCGTGACGGTGACGTCGTATCGGCCTGGCAGGATATTGGGGATCGTGAATCGGCCCTGTTCGTCAACGACCACTACTTGACTGGAACCTGTCTGCATGTTCTTGATAGCCACGGACGCGCGCGGAACAACCGCCCCGCTGGGGTCCTCGACGGTGCCAGTGATGGAGCCGTACAAAACCTGCGCTGACGAACGTGCCGCTGTCAGCGCCAACACGGCGAAAGCGATCGCGATGACGAATACGAACCGAATCTTCTCACGCATTTGAAACCTCCAGGCCTCGGACCGCCCCGGTCCGGCGCAAAACGTTGTCGAGCCGCGACGCTGAACTCCACGAGGCAGAAATAACGGAATCGTAATGAAAGTGGGCGGGATACACCTACTGGACTGACCTCTCACTGCGGTACTTTATACAGCCGGCAAGGATGGAAGTCAAGTAAGGCAGAAGTAAAAGGGTGCGCGACATGACAGTGATAGAT
>JBOGMR010000822.1:0-2565 GCA_050746825.1 Bryobacteraceae bacterium
GCGCCTGGTGTGGATGGAGAATCCGGGCGCGCGCAAAACCGCGGAGTGGAAAGAGCACGCGATCGACAGCGGGCATTCGGGCGAGTTCGTCTTCCTGGTAGACCTCGATAACGACGGCAAGGCTCGCGAGCTGCTGCCGCAGTACGGCCAGGCCACAGCGCCGCTGGCATGGTACGAGCTGAAAAGCGGCGGCTTCGTCCGCCACGTCGTGTCGCCGAAGAGTTACGGTCACGGCATCGGCGCCGGCGATGTGAACGGCGACGGGCGTAGCGACATCCTCACTCCGAAGGGCTGGTTCGAAGCGCCGGCCGGCCCACACTCCGGCGATTGGAAATGGCACGGCGACTTCGACGTGGATTCGGCCGGGTTCATGTACGTGCTCGACGTCAACGGCGACGGCCGCAACGACATCGTGACGTCGATGGCCCACAACTACGGCGTGTTCTGGCTGGAGCGCGGAGAAGGCAGCCAGTGGACCAAGCGCGTCATCGACGACAGTTGGTCGCAGTCCCACGCGATGACGATGGTGGATCTGAACGGCGATGGCCGCATGGATTTCGTCACGGGGAAACGCTTCATGGCGCACAACGGCCGCGATCCGGGAGAGCGGGAGCCCCTCGGAATCTACTGGTACGAGTACATCAAGGACGCCGCGGGGAAAATCGAATGGGTGAAACACGTGGTAGATTATGGCTCGCGGACCGGCGGCGGGATGCAGATTCCGGTATTGGACATTGACGGTGACGGCGATCTGGATTTCGCGGTCGCGGGCAAGAGCGGGTTGTTCCTCTTCGAGAATCTGACCAGGCGGAAGTGAACGCTATGGAGCTGGTGGAGTCAGTCAAGGCGGGGTCCGGTGACCTCAGCGAAGTGTTGCGGCTGGCGATTGCGCACTTCGGGGCCGACAGCGGCACCATTCACATGCTCGCCGCGGATGGGTTGCTGCACCTCGAGGCCGCGAGCGACGGGATTCCCGATCCAGTGCTTGCCGTGATTCGCCAGATTCCCGTAGGCAAGGGCATGGCAGGGCTCGCGGTGGAACGCTGCGAGCCGGTCAGCGCCTGCAATATTCAAACAGGGAGCAGCACGGACGTGCGGCCGGGCGCCAGGGCCACCGGGATGGAAGGCGCGATCGTCGTTCCGATTCTGCGCGGCGATCGGGCTGTGGGCGCACTGGGAATCGCCAATCGCCGTGAGCGTACTTTCAGCGAGGAAGAAACCGCGCTCCTGATCCGGGTGGGTCGAGCCATCGCGGAGCGTTTGGCAGCATGAAGGGCAAAGCTGTTCTCATCACCGGCGGCGGCCGAGGAATCGGTAAGCGGCTGGCGATGGGATTCGCCGCCGCGGGAGCGCGCGTCGCGCTGCTGGCGCGCAGCAAGGGAGAACTGGACCTGGCCCGCCTCGAAATCGAGCACGCCGGCGGGGCTGCCATGGCGGTGCGCGCCGACGTCCGGGACTACGAGCATGTGTGCGCGGCGGTCGATCGCATGCGCGTGAATTTCGGCGGCATCGACGTGCTGGTCGCCTCCGCGGGTATTCAGGGCCCCGTCGGTCCGCTGGCCGATACCAAGCCAAAGGCGTGGGCGGAGACCATCGAGGTCAATCTCATAGGCGCCGTCAATTGTTGCATCGCGGTTCTGCCGCAGATGGTCCAGCAGCGGCACGGCAAGATCATCCTGCTGACCGGGGGAGGCGCCGGCGACGCGCGGCCGGCGTTTTCGGCGTACGCGGCGGCGAAGGCCGCGCTGGTTCGGTTTGCCGAGTCAGTCGCCGAGGAGGTCCGCGATGCCAACGTGCAGATCAACTGCATGTCGCCCGGCGGCGCGTACACCCACATGACCGACGAGATCATTCGCGCCGGAGAGCGCGTTCCGGCCAAGGAGTTCGAGCAGGCCCAGAAAGTCCGCATCACAGGGGGCGTGTCTCCTGAAAAACAAATTCAGCTCGCTTTGTTTTTGGCTTCCGACCGCTCCAATCATATCAGCGGCAAGTTCCTTCATGTAGAAGACGACTGGAAGAAGCTGGAGCATAAAACCATGAACCCGGAGGCGTATACGCTGCGGCGGGTTCTCAAAGGCTGAGATGATGAATACCATGTTGCGGCTGATGATCGTTGCGATTGCGGCTCTGGCGGCGTCCTCCGTGGGCCACAGCCAGGCTCAGAAGAAAGACGCCTCGCCGAAAAAGAAAAAGGTGCTCGCGATTGGACGCTCGGCCGGCTTCCATCACGATTCTGTGTCTCATGGCCTCGCCACCATCTGGAAGCTCGGCCAGGACACCGGTCTCTGGGACACCTACATCAAGACAGACACCGAGCTGATTACCAGGAAGAAGTTGAGCGGGAACGCGAAGAACCTCGATTATTTCGACGCTCTCTTTTTCTACACCACGGGCGAACTCGAGCTGGACGACGAGCAGAAGGCCTCGTTTCTCGCGTTCGTGCGCGACGACGGTAAGGGCTTCCTCGGTTCGCACAGCGCCACCGACACCCTCTACAAGTGGTCCGAGTACGGCGATCTGATCGGCGGCTACTTCGATCGCCATCCCTGGCACCAGTTGGTGAAG
>JBOGMR010000823.1:0-12277 GCA_050746825.1 Bryobacteraceae bacterium
GCGTCTCTCCGAAACGAACCTTCGTCATCGCCAGACCGCGTTGCGCGCTCTGCCCGGGCTCGAGCGCCGCCATCCGTTCGGAATTCTGAACCGCCGACCGCAAACACTCCGCCGAGTCGAACGGCCGGCCCATCGTCATGAGCGTCGAACCGAGCCGGTGGAGAATGCTGGTGCGAATGGCGAGCCCCTCCCGCGTATTCGCCGGCGTCGATTCGGCCGTCTGCATCGCCTTCCGGTACGTGACGAGCGCGCGCTCCTTGTCGCCTTGGAGCGACTCGAGGTCGCCGATCTTGCCCAGGGTCATCGCGAGCGCCGCCACAGAACTGGCGCCGAGCCCACGCCGCAGCGACACCGCCTTCGAATAGCTCGCCAGCGCGTCGGCGGTGCGGCCGAGGTTGGGAGTCCCGGACAGCCCCTGCACATCGCCGACTTTTTCATAAGCCGCCGCCAGTTCGGCGGTCAACGTCGGGTCTCCGCCGGCGTCGGGCAGCAGGCTGTCGAGATATTCGAGCGACGTCTGAGCGAGTTTCGCGCGCACCTCGGTGGTTCCCGGCAGCGCGCGCAGCGAGTCGTGCACTTCAAACAGAAACGTATTGGCGAGGTGTCGCACCTGCACCAGCCGGCGGCGTGCTTTTTGCGCCTGCCACGTCGCGGCGATCAGCCCGGCGACGAGCGCAGCCGCCACCATCGCCATCGCCGCCACCGGCCATCGGTTGCGCTTCACGAACTTCATCGTGCGATAGCGAAGCGTATCCTTGTGCGCGCGCACGGCACGGCCGTCGAGATAGCGGCGGATATCCTCGGCGAGTTGCTCGACCGAGCTGTAGCGGCGCTCCGTCTCTCTCCGTAAAGCCATCGCCACGATATTGTCGAGATCGCCCGCGCCGGCGCGCAGCGTCTCCGCCTCCGTGATCGCGCGCTCGATCTCATCCGGTGTGCAGCGCGAGACCGTCCGCGCGCGACGGCCGGTCAGCATCTCAAACAGAATCAGCCCGAGCGAGTACACATCCGCGGCCACCGTCACTGTCTCGCCCCGCATCTGCTCCGGACTCGAGTAGTCGGGCGTGAAGAATCCGGCAGCGGTGGGTGGTGCGTCGGCGGCGCCCGCCGGATCGAGCAGCTTCGCGATGCCAAAGTCGAGGAGCTTGGGCTCGCCGTTTTCACCGACCAGAATGTTTGACGGCTTGAGGTCGCGATGGACCACCAGCCTCCGATGCGCGTACTCGACCGCAGAGCAAACGCGGAGAAACAGGCGCAGCCGCTCGCGGAGCGGAAGCTGACGGTCAGTGCAGTAGACCGTGATCGGCGTGCCCGAGACGTACTCCATCACCAGATAAGGGAGCCCCGTCTCCGTGACCCCTCCGTCGAGCAAGCCCGCAATGTTGGGATGATCCAACGACGCCAGAATCTGCCGCTCGAGAAGAAAACGCACCCGGGCAGTTTCACCCGCGAAACGAACACCCGCGCCGGCCACCTTGATGGCCACCTGCTTTTCGAACTGCTGGTCGTCGCGGCACGCCAGATACACCGTGCCCATGCCGCCCTCTCCGATTACGCTCAGCACCCGATAGGGCCCAATATGAGGCGGCGCCGGCTCCGCAGCCGCGAACGCAATGGCGCCCCGGATGCGCCGGTCGGAGCGTTCATCTTCAGCCAGCAGAGCTTCCAGGTCAGCCCTCAACGAAGCATCGCCCGCGCACTGCCGATCGAGATAGGCGACCCGTGCCTCGCCCTCCAGAACGGCGGCGCTCTGGAACAGTTCATCCACTCGCCGCCACCGCTCCGGACTCATGTCTGGCTTCCCATTTCGACCGACAGCCACGCTTTCGCAAGGCGCAGTTCCCGCGCGACCGAGCGCGGCGACAATTCGGTCGCCTCCGCGACTTCATCGACGGTAAGACCGCCAAAATAGTGCAGCTCGACGATCCGCGACTTCCGCGCGTCCATCTGTTCGAGCCGGCCCAACGCTTCGTGGAGCGCAAGAATATCGGCCGTCTGTTCCCACGCGCCTTCGGCTGCTTGCGAAAGCGGGATCTTGGTTTGCCCGCCGCCGCGCTTGGCCGATTGTCGAGCCCGCGCGCTGTCCACCAGGATCTGGCGCATCAGGTTTGCCGCGACACCGAGGAAATGGGCGCGGTTACGGAAGGCCGGCATTTCCTGTCCGACCAGGCGCAGGTAGGCCTCATGAATCAGCGCCGTGGGCTGCAGCGTGTGCGGGCCGCGCTCGCGTCGCATCGACCTTGAGGCCAGCGCCCGCAGCTCAGCATAGACGCGCGGCACGAGCCGCTCGAGAGCGCCCGCGTCGCCGGCGCGCCATTGGTCGAGGAGCTGTGTGATGCCCGGCGAGCACGACTGATCCACATCGGCCATTCTCCCCTTCGGCGGCCGCCTCCGCAACAGATGGCAGGGTTTTTCCCTCCTTTCCGCATTCATTTATAAGACCGCTCTACGGAGGGAGCAGCCTATGCGTTGGTGCCTTCTCGTGTCCATCGTCTTATCCGCGCCGCTCGCGGCGGCGCCCATCGCCGATTTCGCCCTTGGCTCTCAGCTTGCCGGCGCCCCGGTCACGGTGACCCGCTTCGGCGGGGTCATGAGTTCCGCCTTTTTTGCGCCCTCGGGCACGGGAGCCATCGCATCGTCCCCCGGCTCCGCCGGGTTCACGCTGACGGTCAGTCCGGGCGACACCAGCCTCGCCACGTGGACCCTGACCAACACGGATCCATCGATCATCTTCCTGAACGTGATCGTGGCGGTCAGCATCGACCTTACGTTTTCCGGTATTTCCGTTTTCGACGATGGCTCGACGCCCTCCACGCCGGACAGCGGTCCCGGCATTCTCGGCGTGACTTATCTCAGCGGAGTCACGATCGGCTCTGCCACTGAACTTCTGCCGTGGGGCGATCCGGCGAACCTCGGGGATATTTATCGTGCGCTCACCATAACATTCGGCCCCGGATTCACAACGGGCGCCTCGTCTTCATGGAGCGACGATACAGACGTCATCACGGACGTACCTGAGCCGGGCAGCCTGGTCTTGACGGCCTGTGGCGTATGCCTGGGGCTCGTGTGGAGACGCCGGAGGGCTGTCCTACTTGATACACTGGCCAACTGGCCATGTCCAACGCTGCACTCCTCCGTCAAGCCCTGTCCGCCGGCGAAGGCATAGTCCGCCTCGCTCCCTGCTGGGTGCCCCGCGCATTTCTGATGCCCGGCGGCCGCCTGAAACTCGACACACGCGACCTCTACGCGCTCGGCGCCCATCGCGGCGGCATCGATGAGCGCTGGTTCTCGTCCACCACCAACGCCGCCAACGGCCCCGGCACGCCGCCCGATGAGGGCCTCAGCTACATCGCCGCCGATGGCAAGCGCGTGCTGCTGCGGGAGGCGATCGAAACCCTTGGCGACGAATTCCTCGGCAGCGCCGTCATGCGCGAGCACGGCGGCTGGAACGTGCTCTGCAAGTTCTTCGACAACCTGGGGCCCATTCCGCATCACATGCATCAGAAAGACGAGCACGCGCGGCTCGTCAAACAAAAGTGCAAGCCCGAAGCCTACTACTTCCCGCCGCAGTACAACTTCAAAGACAACAATTTCCCCTACACGTTCATGGGCCTCGAGCCCGGCACCACGAAAGACGACGTGCGACAGTGCCTGGAGCGCTGGAACGAAGGCGACAACGGCATCCTTTATCACTCGAAGGCCTACCGCCTGCAGCCCGGCACCGGCTGGCAGATCGATGCGGGTATTCTTCACGCGCCCGGGTCGCTGGTGACGTACGAGCCGCAAGTCAACTCCGACGTGTTCGGCATGTTTCAGTCGATGGTGGAAGGCCGCGCGGTGCCGTGGGATCTGCTCGTCAAAGACGTGCCGCCCGAGCATCACCGCGATCTCGACTTCATCATCGGCATGCTCGACTGGGATGCGAATGTCGATCCGGAATTCGCGAAGCACCGCCTGTTCCATCCGACGCCGATGAAGCCCGAAGCCGAAATGAAGGACGCCGGGTATTCGGAGAAATGGGTCGTGTACTCGACGGGTTACTACTCTGCCAAGGAATTGACCGTGCATCCGAAGCGCACGGTCACGATTCGCGATGGGGCTGCGTACGGATTGATCGTCGTGCAAGGCTGGGGCACGTTCGGCGCCCTCGAAGTCGAAACGCCGGCGCTGATCCGCTATGGCCAGATGACCAAGGACGAACTGTTCGTCGCGGCAGCGGCCGCGCAGCGCGGCGTCGCGATCGCGAATCGCAGCGAAACCGAGAATCTCGTCATCCTGAAACATTTCGGTCCGGGCAATCCGGACGCGCAAGGACTCATGCAATGAAATTCGGCGTCAACACTTTCATCTGGACCGAGAGCTTCACTGCCGCGAATCTGCCGCTGTTGCCGAAGATCAAAGCCGCCGGGTTCGACGGCATCGAAGTCTCGATGTTCGACCCGAAGACCTTCGCGGCTTCCGACATCCGCAAGGGCCTCGCCGATAACGGCCTCGAGTGCACCATCTGCGCGGTGGTCGGCAGCGACGCGAGCATCATCTCCGACGACGCTTCGGTGCGACAGCACGCCCGCGCACACATGGAGGAATGCGTCAAAGCAGCGGCGAGCGTCGGAGCGAAGATCATTGCCGGCCCACTCTATTCGCCCGTCGGATACCTGCCCGGCCGGCGCCGCACGGCTGACGAATGGAAGCGCGCGGTGGATCTGTACCAGTCGTTAGGACCCGTGCTCTCCGCCCACGATGTCACGATCGCGATCGAACCGCTCAATCGATTCGAGACTTATTTCCTCAACACCGCAGCGGACGCGGTGAAGCTGGTCGAGGAGATCAATCATCCCAACGTCGGCGTCCTGTTCGACACCTTCCACGCGAACATCGAAGAGAAGGACATCGGCGCGGCTTACCGCACCGTCGGCAAACACCTCAGGCACGTCCACACCTGCGAGAACGATCGCGGCACGCCCGGCAGCGGGCACGTCGAGTGGTCGTCTGTCTTCGCCGCCCTGCGCGACATCGGCTACGACGGCTGGCTCACGATCGAGAGCTTCGGCTTCGCGCTACCGAATCTTTCCGCAGCCGCGGCGATCTGGCGGGACCTGGCGCCAGATCCGTCAACAATCGCGTTCGAGGGAATTCGCTTTCTGAAGGAATACGCTCGCCAAAGTTAGGCAGTGCGCATCAACGGAAGGGCGGCGGGGCAAGATCGAATGATCCTGCCCCGTACCCGCCGCGTCGAACAGATTTGACCCTGTCTTTATGCTGTTGGGGTCCCCTTCGCATCGGGGCAGTTAGCAGTATACCAGAGCGCGCTTCAGGCCTTCAGCACCATCGACTCGCGAATCCGGAAATAGCTCTTCACCGCAACCTCGAGCGGCGGAAACGGCTCCAAGCCCGCCCGCTCCATCTTTGCGTTCGACAATGCCGAATACTTCGGACGCCGCGCCGCGGTGCGGTACTCACGCTCGTTGGTCGGCTGTAGCACCGGATTCAATCCGGCAACTTCGAAAATCAGCCGCGCGTAGTTGAACCAGGAAATCGGAGTGCCCCCGCCGGCGTGGAAGATGCCGCTCAGATTGCGCTCCACCAGATCGATCGTCCTCGCCGCAAGCACCGGCGCATAGGCCGGCGAAGCCACGTGATCTTCCACCACCCGGATCGGCTGCTTCGATGAAGCCAGCCGCAACATCAGCTCGATGAAGTTGCCGCGCGCCGTCTTTAAGCCCCCGGGACCGAACACGCCGCACGTCCGCACAATCAGCGGCGCTTCGAGATAAGCCTGCGCGTACATCTCACCTGCCAGCTTTGAGACCGCGTACGCGCCGAGCGGATGCGTCGCGTCGTCCTCGCTGTATGCCCGGCCCGCGGCGCCGTCGAACACGTAGTCGGTCGAGAAATGCACCAGGCGCGCGTCCACCTGCCGGCACGCCAGCGCAAGGTTACGCACGCCAAGCGCGTTGGCGGCGAACGCCGCCTGCGGCTCGGTCTCGGCCACGTCCACCTGGTTGTACGCCGCAGCGTTGAACACCACTTCCGGATCGAGCTGCCCCAGACACTGCTCGACAGCGCCGCGGTCGGTGATGTCGAGCCGCTTCCGCTCAAATCCGGTGACTTCGAACCCCCGCGTGCGCAGCTCCCTCACCAGCTCGACGCCGAGCTGGCCGGAGCTTCCGAACACCACTGCCTTTCCCGGCATAGAAAGACAGGATATCGCAGCTACGCTTCGCTATTCACGCGACTCGCGGGCTTCCTCGCATAACAGGCGACGGGCGAGTCGCGCCAGCGCGTCCGTGTTGTACAGCGCATGCGCCACCTCGAGGCTGGCCGTGTAATGATCGCCTTCGGCCCGGCACCCGGCGACCTCACCAAGCAGTAGCGTTCTGTCGTATTCCACCTTGACCGCCGCGCCCGGCGGGAGACGCTGATCCACCTCGACAAGCACAGCGCGCCCCGCGCACTCCTGAATGCGCGCCTCCTGGGTCGAGGGGCTATTGCCTAACACTGTGACCTGAACCGGCTTTCTGGGCGCCGGCCCGTTCGGAGCTTTCATGAAGATCTTATCGGCGAGGATCGCGCCGGTGTGAATGATTTGCTGAAGTTCACGCATCGCATCATGGGCGCGTTATCATGATGTTGAAAATACAGGGAGACGAAACGCCGCCATTCGTAAGCTCTCATATCCTGTGTAACCCTGTTGTGCGTATCGCGTCGTACAATGGTGAGGACAACTATGCGCCTTTCATTAGCCATGGCGTTCGCTGCAACATTATTTACGGCGTTCGCCGATACACTGACACTTCGCAGCGGTAAGGTCGTCAACGGCACTTATCTCGGCGGCAACTCCCGGCAGATTCGAATGGAAGTGTCGGACCGGGTCGAAACCTTCGATGTGAACGATGTATCCGGCTTGCAGTTCCAGACCGAGTCGGCCGCGACCCGGGAAGCTCCGCGCGAGCGCGTAAATCTGTTGCGCCCGTCACGCACGGAGCCGGCTAAAACCAGCGCCGCGCAGACTGTAGTGGAGATTCCGGCGGGTACGGTGCTGACGGTCCGCATGATCGATGCGGTGGATTCGGAAGTGAACCAGGTTGGCCAGACGTTTCAGGCTGCCATTGATGAGCCGGTCATGTCGGGCACGCAAACGGTGATCCCGCGCGGCGCCGATGTCCTGGTGAAGTTAGTCGACGACAAGCAGTCCGGCAAAATCAGCGGCCGGACCGAACTAACGCTCGACGTGGTTTCGCTGAAGATGAACGGAAAAGTGATCGACGTCAACACCCAGGAAGTGACGACTGCATCCGAGTCGCGCAGCAGCAAGAGCGGGAAGGTGATCGGCGGCGCGACCGCGCTCGGCGCGATTATCGGCGCGATCGCCGGCGGCGGCAAAGGTGCGGCGGTAGGGGCGGTTTCCGGCGCGGGCGCCGGCACGGCGGTACAGGTGCTGACCAAGGGCCAGCGTGTGAAGATTCCGCCGGAGACGCGTCTCACGTTCACGCTGCAGAACCCCGTTCGTCTATGAGGCTGGCCGCGTTTGCCCTCGGTGCGGCAACCCTGGGTGTGATGCTTCAGGCCCAGCCGCTAATCGAGGGCAAGGTGGATAGCCCGGTGAAGGTGGTCATCTACGAGGACCTGCAGTGCTCGGACTGCGCGGCCTTCCGCAAAATGATGGATGAGCACCTGCTGCCTCGATTTCGCGCGACGGTGGCGTTCATTCATCGCGACTTCCCGCTGACAAAACACGCGTGGGCCAGGAAGGCGGCGATTGCGGCGCGTCACTTCGCAGACCTGCGGCCGGAACTCGGTGTGGCGTTCCGCCGTTCTGCGATGGAGGGCATCAGCGAGACTACGGAAGCGAATCTCGCCGAGCGCGTCGCGGCATTCGCCGCAAAAAACGGGGCGGACGCGAAGCGGGCGGCCGCGGCGCTCAACGATCAGTCCCTCGGTGAACTCGTCGACAAGGATTTCGCGGACGGCGTGGGGCGTGGTGTCTCGAAGACGCCCACGGTATTCGTGAACGGCGTGCCGTTCATCGAGTCATTTTCCGTGGCGGAGATTTCGAAAGCGATCGACCAGGCGCTGGCGGAAACGAATGCCAAATAGCATCGTGACCGGCGCCAGCCGGGGCATCGGGCGCGGCATCGCGATCGACCTGGCTCGCACCCATCGCGTGATCGGCACCTACCGCGGCCGGCTCGACGCGGCCGAAAGCCTTCGTGATTCCGCCGGCGTCGAGATTTTTCAATGCGACATCTCGTCGCGGGCGGACCGCGAAGCGCTGATCAACCACGCGCGCGACTGTTTCGATCAGCTCGACTTGCTGGTGAACAACGCAGGCATCGCGCCGCGGCAGCGCCTCGACGTGCTCGAAGCCACCGAAGAGAGCTTCGACGAGCTCGTCTCCACCAACCTGAAGGGTCCTCACTTTTTGACCCAACTGGCGGCGCGATGGATGCGAGAGCGCGGCCAGGGCCGCATCGTGTTCGTGACATCGATTTCCGCGTTCACGGCGTCAGTGAACCGCGCCGACTACTGCATCTCGAAGGCCGGTCTCGCGATGTCCGCCGCGGTTTATGCGCACAGGCTCGCCGCAGACGGCATCCAGGTTTTCGAAATCCGCCCGGGCATCATTCGCACCGATATGATCGCGGCGGTCGAAAAGACCTACGACGAGCGTATCGCGCAGGGCCTGCTTCCGCAGCGGCGAATGGGCGAGCCCGCGGATGTCGCGCGGGCCGTGCGCGCGATCGCCGACGGCCTGCTCGACTATGCCACAGGCCAGGTGATCCACGTCGACGGCGGATTCCACCTGCGCAGTCTGTGACGCGCCGCGCTACTTCTTGGCCCTCAGGATCCGCGCCGGCGGGAAGATACGGAAGCGAAGCCCCGAGTACGTAACGTCGCGCAGCCCGGCGTCCTTCATGACTGAACCGTACTGACCCGTAGTGCCGATCAGGTCAAGAATCACAACGCAGCCGCCGGGCTTGAGCACACGCGCGATTTCCTCGATGGCCCTGCTGCGCTCCGGCGCTTTCGGAATGTTGTGGAGCGCGAGGCTGGACAGCACCACGTCGAAGGACTCGTTTTCGAAAGGCATCTCGCGCGCATCGCCGGTATGCACCTCGACGCGATCTCCGACGCCCTCCAGACGCGCGTTGTCGAGCGTGGCTTCTGCCCAGTTATCGGTAAGATCGCTCGATCGCCACGAATCGATCCCGACAGCTTTGCCGCTCGTCAGGCGCTTCGCAGCCGCGATGAGCAGGAGGCCGCGCCCGCAGCCGGCATCCAGCACCTGCTCATCACCGCGCCACGGAATCGATTCGATCAAGCGGTCGCGCTCGCGCAGCTTGCCCGCGTAGCTGCTGTAAAGCATCAGCCCTGCTTCTATCGCGCAGAAAATTCCGCACCATCGGAGCGCGATAAACAAGCCAAACAGCCACCACAGCGACTCGGGCAGGCGCACGCCGAATCCGATCACAAGCGCTATCGTGCCGAGAGCGGCGATACCCTTAACCATTCCCGGCGCGTCGAGGCCGTAGTCGGGCTTTTCTATCTTCGCGACTGCTTCCACGACGATGTAGTATATCGAGATGCGCTGGGCCATACTGGCACTGCTGTTTCTGTCGACGGTCATCAACTTTGTCGACCGGCAGACGCTCTCGGTGGTGGCTCCGGTGCTCCGCGACGAATTCCGGATCTCGAACACCCAGTACGGCTTCATCGTGGCGAGCTTTCAACTCGGCATGCTGGCCGGTGAGTTTCCGATGGGGCTGCTGATGGACCGATGGGGCGCGCGGCGCGGCTTCACATTCGCGGTGATTTGGTGGTCGATCGCGAGCATGCTGCACGGCGCCGCAAATTCCGTGCGGCACTTCAGCCTGCTGCGGTTCTGGCTCGGAACCGGAGAGTGCGGAAACTTTTCCGGCGCGACCAAAGTGATTGGGGAGTGGTTTCCTCCGAAAGAACGCGCCCTCGGCATGGGGATTTTTAATAGCGGCACGATGGTGGGCACGATCATCGCGGCGCCGCTCGTGGTGTGGCTGGTCCACCAATACAACTGGCGGGTGGCGTTCGTCGTGCCGAGCGTATTGGGCCTGTTCTGGGTGGGTGCGTGGCTGGCCGTCTACCGGACACCGCCGCAGAGCGGACCGGCCGCGCCAGCTCCCACGAATCGCCAGCTTCTCGGCCTGCGCCAAACCTGGGCAGTGATCCTGGCGCGAACTCTCGCCGGACCCGTGATGCATCTTTATGTCTACTGGCTGCCCGAATATCTGTACCGGCAGCGCGGATTCAGCTTGCGCGACATCGGACTGTTCGCATGGGTGCCGTTTCTGTTCGCCGATATCGGAAGCGTGGTGGGCGGCTGGTTTTCCGGATGGCTGATTGCGCGCGGAATGTCCGTGGATCGCGCCCGCCGGATTTCGATCGCGATCGGCACTGCGCTCACCGTAGCCAGCTTTGGCGTCGCAATGGTGCGCAGCGTGCCGCTGGCATTTGCGCTGATTTGCATCACGCTGTTCGGTTTTCTGTGGCTCTCGGCGAATTTTTTCGCGGTGATCTCCGACCTGTTTCCCGGCAATGCCGTGGGACGCGTTACCGGACTCACCGGAATCGGGAACGCTGCGTCGAGTATCGTGCTCAACCTTACGACCGGCTTCGTCGTGGATCATTTCTCCTATGCGCCCGTGTTCGTCGCCGCTGCGCTTCTGCCGGCGCTCGGGATGAGTCTGCTGTTCGCGCTCGCCGGCCGCATCCGCCGCATCGAACCCGCTACAATAGCTGTTTCCGATGGCCATTCCTGAATCCGCCACAGCGTTCCTCGCCGGCCTCAAGGAGCGCGCGCGGCGGCTCTCGAAAAAAATCGTGTTCCCCGAGGGCCACGATCCACGCATCCGTGAAGCCGCGGCTCGCCTCGCCAAGGAAGGACTGTTACAGCCGATTTTGGTTGGCGCGGCGGAGTCTCCGATACCCGGTGTGACGTTCGTCGATCCTGCGGCTTCACCGGCCACATCGAAATTCGCGTCGATTTACTACGAACGCCGCCGCGCGAAGGGAACGACGCAGGTGGAAGCGGCCGGGATCGCGAAGAAGCCGCTCTACTTCGCCGCACTCATGGTGGCGGCCGGGGACGCAGATGGCACTGTAGGCGGGGCGGCGAACACGACGGCGGAAACCGTGCGGGCCGCGCTGCATGCGATCGGCGCGCGGCCGGGCGTTCGCCTGGTCTCCAGCGTGTTCCTGATGGCGCTGCCCGATCGCAGCTTCGGACACAACGGCATGATGGCATTCGCCGACTGCGCCGTGGTGATCGAGCCATCGCCTGTCGATCTGGCTGACATCGCGATCGCAACCGCCGGCAGCACGCGCACGCTGATCGGAGCTGAGCCTGTCGTCGCGTTGTTGTCGTTTTCGACCAAGGGCAGCGGCAAGCACAAGCAAGTGGATCAGATCGTCGAAGCGCTGAAGATTGCGCGTGCACGCGCGCCGGAGCTCCAGATCGACGGTGAACTGCAGGTCGACGCGGCGCTGGCGCCGCCGGTCGCGAAATCGAAAGCGCCGGGCTCTCCGGTTGCGGGCCGCGCGAATACGCTGATCTTTCCCAATCTCGCCGCCGGCAACATCGGTTACAAGCTTGTGGAGCGGCTGGCGGGCGCGTCGGCCATCGGACCGTTTCTTCAAGGCCTCGCCAAGCCTGCGAACGACTTGTCGCGCGGCTGCTCCGCCGACGACGTCTATCACACCGCAATCGTGACCGCCGTGCAGAGCGGCAAATGATGCTGCCGTTTCGTCTGGTTTACCACGAGCAGTACGATCTCAAGCTCGGTGAGCATGTGTTTCCCTCGCAGAAGTACCGGATGATTCGGGAGCAGATGATTGAGGAAGGCTTCGCCGGCCCGGAAGATTTCGTGGCGCCCGAGCCGGCCACCGACGACGACTTGTGCCTAGCCCATGATGCCGAATGGATCGCACGGCTTCGTGACGGCACGCTGAGTCATGCCGAGCTCATGCGGCTTGAAATCCCCTTCATTCCGCAGACCCGCGACGCATTCTGGTGCGCAACCGGTGGCACCAAGCTCGCAACGCGTCTCGCGCTGGAGCTGCGCGTGGGGTTCAATCTGAGCGGCGGCTTTCACCACGCCTACGCCGCGCACGGTGAAGGATTCTGCCCGATTAATGACGTTGCGGTTGCGATCCGCTGTCTGCAGCGAGACGGGCTCATCGAGCGCGCCATGGTGGTCGACTGCGACGTTCACCACGGCAACGGCACCGCCGCCATTTTCGC
>JBOGMR010000824.1:0-2852 GCA_050746825.1 Bryobacteraceae bacterium
ATCCAGCGCTCGAGGCGGAACGTGAGATTGACGGGCTGCGTGGCGATCTGAATGCGCTGCTGCTTCTTGCGGTACTCGGGACCGCGCGTGTAGTCGATGGTGTAGTCGCCCGGCGGCAACAGCACGAATTCGCCGTCGGCGCGGTAGACCTGCGGATGGAAAGCGAAGTCGGGCGCGAGGCGCTTGGCTTGCGACGGATAGACGCGGCCCTGCGAGTCGCGGATGAGGAACGCGCCGGTGGTGGGGCGGTCGTCATGATCGAGAACCCGGAGGCTCACTTTGGTTGCGGGGCGCGTCGTAAAGAGGATGTCGGCTTCGTTGCGGAATCCCAGATCCTGCGTGCCCTGACCGACGTTGAAGCCGAGCTTGGCTTCGCGCTTGCCCGCTTGCTTCGAATAAATCTGCAGAATGCGGTATTCGACTTCGAGGCCCGACAGACGCGGACGCATCGGTTGTTTGTCGAACATCTGCACATCGAGGAAGCGGCGGTTGACCGAGCCGGGGTCGGCTCCCGCGAGGCGCCCTGCATTGGGGCTGTCGACAGTGAGCACAGGCGTGATCCCGGCCTCGTTCTGAACTTTGACCAGGAAGTTGCGCCAGCCTTGTTCGACCAGCTCCGGCTTCGCCGGCCCTTCCTGCACTTTGACGCGGCTTTCGGGATTGATCTGAACTCCGACCAGGCAGTAACGGTCGAGAATTTTTTGGATCTCTGCGACCGATGCGGCGCGGTCCGTGGATTCGGCGAGCCGGCGGAGTCGCGCGGCGGCGTCGGCCGGCAGCGGCTCCCCGAGCATCTCGAGCGATTCGATTACGCGTAGCGCCTGCGCGGCCAGCGGCTGAAGCTCGACCGCGGCGATAATGGGAAGTTCCTGGGCATGAACGGCGCCCGCAAGTATCAACGATGCGAACAGCAAGCGCATGGTTTTTGACCTCGTGTAGAATTCTCTCATGAAATGGAGAAGCCGGAAGCCGGGCGCCGCAAGCCAGACTGGCCAGGCCTGGGCCCGGTGGATCGTGTTCCTGGTTGCGGGAGGATTGATGGCTCAGACGGTGGGAACGATTGAACGCAAGGATGCGGCGCTCGACGCGATTGTACCTAAGGGGGCGCAGATCGAAAAGATCGCGGGAGGCTTCACCTTCACCGAAGGACCGATCTGGAAGGATGGCGCGCTGCTATTCAGCGATATTCCCAACAACGTGATTCACCGGTGGACAGCGGACGGGAAGGTGTCGGAGTTCCGCAGACCCAGCGGCTATGACAAGAGCGACGCTCCTCCCGGAGCCTTCATTGGATCGAACGGCTTGACGCTGGACCGCGAGGGGCGCCTGGTCATTTGCGAGCACGGCAACGGGCGCGTAACGCGTCTCGAGAATGACGGCAAGCTGGCGGTGCTGGCCGACAAATTTGAAGGCCGGCGGCTCAACAGCCCGAACGACGCGGTGTTCCGATCGAATGGCGACCTTTATTTCACCGATCCTCCGTATGGGTTTGTCAAGCAAGACGACGATCCGAAAAAGGAGTTGAAATTCAACGGAATCTTTCGCATCGCGGGCGGCAAACTCGAATTGCTGCACAAGGACATGACGCGCCCGAACGGCCTCGCGTTTTCGCCCGACGAGAAGTTCCTCTACGTAGCGAATTCAGATCCGAAGCGGAAGATTTGGATGCGGTTCGTTGTCGAGAGCGACGGAACCCTCTCGGGCGGCAAGGTATTCGTCGACGTCACCGCCGAAGCAGCGCCAGGTATGCCGGACGGCATGAAAATCGATAAAAAAGGAAATCTTTATTGCACCGGTCCGGGCGGCGTGTGGATCTTCAGTCCGGAGGGGAAGCATCTGGGAACGATTCAGCCGCCCGAGATTCCGGCGAATTGCCACTGGGGAGACGCCGGGGCGCGAACCCTCTACATGACGGCGCGCACGGGACTCTATCGCATCAGGTTGAGCGCGGACGGAATTCGGCCATAGCTTCGGCGCGGCTCAGCAAGCCACGTGAATCGACTCACACACGAGCAACGCGTTCTGCTCCTGGCACTGGCGGCGGGATTGCCCGGGTCGCTCGTGGCGCTGATCATATTGTGGACGGGCGACTACCCGTCGAAGGTGCAGTGGACCCTCACCGTGATGATTGGTTCGGTGTGGCTGGGCTGCGCGTTCGGCGTGCAGCAGCGGGTGGTCTATCCGCTCCAGACGTTAGCGAATCTGCTGGCGGCGCTGCGCGAAGGCGACTATTCGATCCGGGGCAGACGTGCGCGGCGCGAGGACGCGTTGGGCGAAGTGATGATCGAAGTGAACGCGCTGGGCGCGACGTTGCGCGAGCAGCGGCTCGGCGCGCTGGAGGCGACGAACCTGCTTCGCACGGTCATGGCCGAAATCGATGTGGCGCTGTTTGCGTTCGATCAATTCCACCGGCTGCGCCTGGTGAACCGCGCCGCCGAGCGGCTGCTGGCTCAACCCGCGGAGCGTGCGCTGGGAAGATCGGCGGAAGAACTGGGACTCGACGACTGCCTCACCGGCGACCCTGCGCGGACCATTCAGAAAACGTTTCCCGGCGGCGTCGGCCGGTGGGACATGCGGCGCGGGCAGTATCGTGAAGGCGGCTTGCCGCACAACCTGCTCGTGCTGACGGACCTGAGCAAGGCACTGCGCGAAGAGGAGCGTCAGGCATGGCAGCGGCTCGTCCGCGTGCTCGGTCACGAGATCAACAATTCGCTCGCGCCTATCAAGTCGATTGCCGCGAGCCTCGGCGCGCTTCTGGCCCGGCGTGACCGTCCCGCGGACCTCGAGACGGACCTCCAGCGCGGACTGGCCGTGATCGGTGCGCGTACCGACGCCCTCGGCAGGTTCATGAA
>JBOGMR010000825.1:0-6109 GCA_050746825.1 Bryobacteraceae bacterium
GTGTGTGGGTGCACCTGGGTGTGACGCTGGCCGAAGCAGCGCTGTCGTTTGGAATGGGCGTTGCGTTGGGAGTGCCGGTTGGGTTTCTGCTGGCGCGGGTGGGTTGGCTGTCGGCATTACTCGGACCGTATTTGCGAGTTCTGAACGCGCTGCCCCGCGTGGTGCTGGCGCCGATCTTTTTACTGTGGTTCGGACTCGGCATATGGTCGAAGGTGGCGCTCGGTGTGACGGTGGTCTTCTTCATCGTGTTCTTCAATACGTACCAGGGAGTGCGCGAGGTGGAACCGGTGCTGCTGAGCAACGCGCGGATGCTGGGAGCGAATGAGCGGCAACTGATCCGGCATGTGATTGTTCCGAGCGCGCTGGTGTGGATTTTTTCGAGCCTGCACATCAGCATCGGGTTCGCTATCATCGCCGTCGTGGTGGGCGAGTATCTTGGGTCGTCCAAAGGCATCGGCTATTTGATCTCGCAGGCAGAGGGAGTGTTCGACACGACGGGTGTGTTTGCGGGGATGGCGATTCTGGCGGCCGTGGTGCTATTGGTTGGCGCAGGTGTCAGCCGGCTGGAGCGGTGGCTGCTGCGATGGAAGCCGGAGCGCGGAGCGCAGTCGAAGGAGGTGATGTGAGTCAGGGATTTGCGTGGAATCCAGAGGACTATCGGGACAATTCGTCGTGGCAGCTCGAGTGGGCGACGGCGCTGATCGAGCAACTCCACCTGCGAGGGGATGAGCGGATTCTCGACATCGGGTGCGGCGATGGCAAGGTGACGGCGCGATTGGCCGCGCAGGCGCCGCAAGGCGGCGTGGTGGGTGTGGACAGCTCGACGGAGATGATCGCGTACGCGAAGTCGGCGGTCTCGGCGGTGAATTTGCGTCTTCAAACGGGCGACGCGACGGCGCTCGACTTCGAGGATGAGTTCGAAGTGGTGGTGTCGTTCGCGTGCTTGCATTGGGTGCGGAACCACCGCGCCGTGCTTGGCGGGATTCATCGGGCGCTGCGGCGCGGCGGACGGATTCTCATGCAGTTCGGCGGGAAGGGGAACTGCGAGGCGCTGCTTGCGACCGTGAACGAGATGGCTGTCGAGGAGACGTGGGCGGCGCTGCGCGGCGTGGTGTGCCCTTGGACGTTCTTTGGAGCGGACGAGTATCGCGGCCTGCTCGAAGGCGCAGGTTTGAAAGCCCGGAGGGTAGAGTTGGCGCCCAAAGACATGCGCTTTGAGGGAACGACGGGGTTGGGATCCTGGGTCCGCACCACGTGGCATCCTTATGTCCAGGCTTTTCGCGCAGAACGGGTCGACGCGTTCCTCGACGAGTTGGCGGCACGCTACGCCGCAGTGCATCCGCCTGACCACGATGGAAGTCTGCATTTGCCGATGGTGCGCCTCGAGGTAGAGGCGGAGAAAAGCGGCGATGGATAACCGATGCGCTACGCTTTGACGTTCAGGACGCTGTTCCGGCGCACCCAAGGGGCTGCTGGAAGCGATCCAATGGTTTACGCGGAGCGCCCCGTTCTGATACGGTGAACTGCATGGGCACTCACACTCGTCGCGAGTTCCTCGGCGCGGCGGTTACATCCGCCGCCATGGCCGCCTCCGGCAAGATCGCCTCGGCCGACGGGCCGCAATTCTGGATCGCCGCGCTCACGATGCTGGATCGCCGCGGGCGCTTCGACGACGCGCTCACGAAGGACTATCTCGCTCTGTTGGCCGCGGGCGGCGCAGACGGCGTTCTCGTGCTCGGCACCACCGGCGAGTTCTCGTCGTTTTCAGTAAAGGAGCGGAAACAGATTCTCGAGAGCCATGTGCGCCACAAGGGCAAGCTCGCCATCATGTGCCAGACAGCGACTCCGAATGTTCCCGAGACGCTCGAACTGGTGGACCATGCCGCTTCGGCCGGCGCGGGCTCGGTGCTGGTGCTTCCGCCGTTCTATTACAAGAACCCGAGTCTGGAGGGCCTCGCGGCATTCTATGAACCGATCCTGCGCGCGTCGAAAGTTCCGGCGCTGCTCTACAACATTCCGCAACTGAGCGGCGTCGCGATCACGGCGGAGTTGCTGCGGCGCCTGTCGCCGTTCGAGAAGCTATACGGGATCAAAGATTCGTTCAGCAAGGCCGACGCGATGGTCGCGTTCATCAAGGAATTTCCGAAGCTGAAAATTCTGACCGGGGCGCCGGGGAACGTCGCGGTGAACCTGCGCCAGGGAGGCGCGGGCGCCATCACCGGCAACGGCAGCGTATTCCTGCGCGAGACCACGGCGATTTTCGAGGCCTTTCGAAAAGGCGGCGACCCCGAGGCGGCGCAGTCGCGCTTCAACGACGTGGCCAAGGCGCTTGCAGGATACGATGGCATTCCAGCGATGAAATATGTGCTGGGACGCAAGGGTCTGCGCGAAAGTCCATGCCGCCCGCCGTTTGCGGAATTGCCCGAGTCCAAGAAGCGGGAGCTCGACGCCAAGTTCCGAATCTGAATGTGGCGCAGGCGTTCCGTGCGAAGACTTCACACAGAACCGCGACCGGGAGGCCGTTTCCCGCAGGTCTAAAAATACAGTTTCAACGCCAACTGCAACTGTCTCGGCCCATTGGCCTGGCCGCTAATGACACCGAACGCGGTCGATCCCACCGTCACGTTCGGAGCGGCAAAGATGGGCGTGTTGGTGATGTTGAACGCTTCGCCGCGGATTTGCAGATGGAAGCGGCCGTCCCGGCTGAAGCGCAGCTCCTTGAACAGCGACATGTCGGCGTTGGTGAGCCCTGGCCCGCGTGCGCGCGACAGAGTGCGAGGCCCGTTGCCGAATACGTAAGAGGCCGGGCGCGAGAAGGCGTCGGGATCGAGGTACTTGTCGAGGCGCGCCTGCACCGTGCCCGGAAGTCCGGGCTCGCGGAGCAGGTTGGGGCGCTGTGTGGCTTCGGGCAGCACACCATTCTGAAGGTTGGGCACCAGCGGATTTCCGGATTGCAGGATGAAAATGGCGTTCACCTGCCAGCCACCCAGCGCCATGTCGACGGCGCGATTCCAGCTTCGTCCCAACGCCTTCCCGCGCCCGATCGGCAGGTCGTACGCGAAGTCGATCACGCCGCGATGCGTGATGTCGCGAACCGAGACCGCGCGCTCCAGGCGATGATTGTCGTAATTCTGGATCGGCGTCTGCCCACCCAGGAACGACTGGCCGCTCGAAGCGAGCGAATTGTCGTCGATCATCTTCGCGAATGTGTAATGCCCCGAAAGGTTCAGGCCATGCGAGTATCGCTTGGTGAATTTGAACTGCAGCGCGTTGTAAATGGAATCGGCGATCGGCGGCGCCGGCCACGCGCCTACGCTGGTGAAATGCGGATAGGGCCGAAGCAGTTGATTGCGTGTCACCGTGGGCCGGCTCAGCGTCGAAAGCGGATCGGTAATGACGCCGAAGAACGGGTTCTCGACCACATCGTTCAAACGCGTTCCCAGCGTGTAGAACGACTGGCTGATCCGGTTCTGCGCGGCCATCGTGTCAAAGCCCAGGTGCACGCCGCGGCTGCCCGAGTACGCGATCTCGACGACGGAATTGGCGGGCAGCTCGCGCTCGATCGAGTAGCTCCACTGCTGGAAATACGGCGTGGTATCCCAATCGCGGATCGGCGCAAGACCGGTGCCGAGTCCCACGTTCGTCATCAGGCCCTTGCTGCTGCCCGGCGGCAAATTCAGACCATCCTTGAACGGCACGCTCACCGGCGTGTACAGCGTGACGTTCGCGTCGAGAGACGAGGTCCATGAAGTCGAGGTTCGAAATCCAGGTCCCAGCGGCGAGCTGATTTGCGCGCGCGTGATGCCGTAGTAAATCCCGTAGCCGGCGCGCATGACCATCTTGGGCCGGAACAGCCACGCGAACCCGATACGAGGCGCCCAGTTGTTCTTGTCCGTATCGTGCGGGCTGCGGAAGTCGTTGCCCTGAGTGGCGAACTCGATGCCTCCTCTCAGGTTCGGATAGGCGGGCGTGCTGACGGCAGCCTTGATCAGCGGATTGAACCAGCTCGCGCGGTCGTAGCGCTCCTTTTCCGGAATCGGAAGCTCGTACCGCAGGCCCAGATTCACGGTGAAGCTCTTGGTGAGCTGGATGTCCTGCTGATAGAAGAGCCCGTAGGACTGATACGCCCACGACGCAGCGGCGTCACTCGCCTCGTCCCCCGTTCCCCAGCCAAGCAGGAAGGACGCCAGGCCGTTGCCCTGGGAAGAATTCGCGGTGAACGGACTTTGCATCGTGACCTGCCGCGAAAAGCTGAAGCTGGCGTGGTTCAGTCCCGGCTGCGCGTAGTTCAATCGGTAGAGCCGCGCTTCGCCGCCGAACTTGATGGTGTGACGGCCCGCCATTTTCGTCAGGCTTCCGATGAAGTGGTTGGCGTCTTCACCGCGCCGGATCAGGCCGAAACGGTTGATGCCGACCGCCTGGAATCCTTCCGGGCTGAACTGTGGGGGAATCGGCGAATCCCACGGGCCCTGGAAACCCAGGGTGGATGGGCTGAAGTCGCATTTGCCGCCGCAAGCGAAGGAGCGCAGACCGAACTGGCGCGCCAGTCCCCAGCGCAGGCTCATCACGGTGGTGGGTCCGAAAGTGTGCGTGTAGTCGACCGAAGGGTTGTTGGTCGTGTTCCTGGTTGGCTCATTACCGGTCGACACCATCCAGTTGCCCTCGCCCCAGAAGTTGGGCGGCGTGCTCGAATCCGCCGAGCGGCTGTAGCGAACCGACAGCCTCTGGCGGTCGTTGAAATTGTGATCGATCTTCGAAGTGTTCTGATAGGCGCTCGAGCGGCTCGCGCCGGAATTGAAAAAGTTGCTGGTCTGCGTGAACGCAATTCCGGCCTGGTTCGGTTCCGGATAAAACTTGATGGCGTTCACGGCGACCGGATTGAACCGGGCGCCCGGGATGAGGTTGCCGGCGAACGGCGCGCGGACCGGGTTGTTGGCGGCATCGCGCGTCACCGCGAACGGATCGAAGATCTGGATCAGCCGGCCGTTCGCGTCGAGCGTCTGGCTGAAATTTCCGCTCTTCTGCAGCGCGGTGGGCAGCGTCTGCGTCGTGGTCGTCTGACTGGATTGCTTCGTATTTTCCTGATGGAAGAAGAAGAACGTCTTGTTGCTGCCCTTATAAACGCCGGGTATCCACACCGGCCCGCCAACGGCGCCGCCGAACTGGTTGCGGCTGAAGGGAACGATGGCGCGTCCGGCGCGGTTCGAGAAAAACTGGTTCGCATTGAGCGAGCTGTTGCGCAGGAACTCGAACAAACTGCCGTGGAACTCGTTGGCGCCCGAGCGCGTGACGACGTTCACCACCGCGCCGCCGGTGAAGCCGTATTCCGCGCTGAAGCTGTTGGTCTGCACCTTGAACTCCTGCACGCTCTCGACGGTCGGGCGGAATTTGACATCGGTCGCTCCGCCGCCCTGCTCATGAACGGCCGCGGTCACGCCGTCGATCAGCACGTCCGACTGCGAATTGCGCACTCCATTGGAAAGGAAGTTCGTGCCCGTGCCGCCGGGCGCGCCCACCACGCCTGGCGCCAGGTTCGCGAGATCGAGAATACTTCGGGACGGGAGCGGCATGCTCAGCACGGATTCGTTTTCGACCACGCGGCCGAGAGTAGCGTTCACCGCATCGAGGCGCGGTGTCTCTCCGGCCACCACGACGCTGGTCGTGACATCGCCCACCGTAAGCACGATATCGACGCTGGCCTGCTGCTGCACCTGGAGTTGCATCCCGGAGCGCACCGAGGTTTGAAATCCGGCGGCTTCGACCACGAGCTTGTAGGCGCCTGGCGGCACGAGCGTGAACAAATACGCGCCGCGCTCATTGGCCTGCTTTTCCTGTTTGACGTTAGTGGCCTCGTTAGTTAACGAGATGCGTGCGGTGGGTACCACGGCGCCCGAGCTATCCGTAACCGTCCCCTGCACGGTGGCTGTGAAGGACTGCGCCCGCGTATCGATCGGTGCGAGCAAGAGGCAAACTACCAACGCGACAACGAGTGATTTCATGATGATGAGCTCCCTTCTGACAAAGCAGTGGTTTTATTTTACACCTCCTGTGCACGAGGGGCCGGGCAAGTTACGAATTTGTCACATGAGGCGGGTGGACGGGAACATTC